>NZ_JAKUFR010000056.1:0-34095 GCF_022663555.1 Bacillus cereus group sp. BfR-BA-01381 | reverse complement strand
TTAAATCAAGAGAATCTAAATTATCCATCTTAACAAGTGGTGTTACATCTGAAAATTCATTACCACGTAAAGCTAAATGTTTCAATTGTTTTAAGCTCGTAAAGAATGATGGATCTTTTATCTTCGCATTCGCAACTGTTAAAGATTTTAAATTTGGCATATATTTTAATGCACTATAATCCAGTATCTCATTCGTATTTAAAAACAAGTCCTTTACTTGTAATAACTCTTCTTTCGTGATTGGTGTATTTAAATCTTTTCTATTAAATACTTTTTTATTAACAAGCTCTCTTAATTTGTTATCTGTTATCATATTTTGATTATCAACTGGATTATCCGTTTCCGTATTGCCTGAATTAGAGTTATCATCTGGTTTCTCTGTTTCTTTGTCACCTACAGTTGGATCTTTAATTTCAAATTGAACTTGATATTTGTGATCATATCCAATAGCCGGAATAAGTATATGCATTTGCATATTGTGCTTCTTCTCAAACTCGCCAATTTCAAATTGAACTACTTTCGTTCCATTCTTCCTCTTATCTTCTGACAAAACTTTTACATCATGAAATACGCCAGGTTGGTTGTTATCCTCTATTCTAAGGTATTGAAAATAATCGCTATCTTGCATTGTTACAGTTACAAGTTTTTTTCCGTCCGCAATCGTTACTTTAGGATCTTTTATATATTGAGAAACCATAGATGGCTCGTCTTTTTGGTCCTTATATATTTTAATCTCAGTATCGTATGTACGTTCACTAGCTGCCGCCACCGATTGGTTTGCTTCAATTTTTATTGCTGCTAACGCTGGAGTAGAGTATGCAGCAAATGGAATTGCTAATGTTGTCGCTACTACTAGCGCCTTCATATAATTTTTTTTCAAAATAATGTCCCCTATCATATATAATATTTATAATTGATAACGTTTATCAATCACTTACAAATAAATGATAATGAATATCATTATCATTGTCAATGAGAATATTACATTAAACTTATATTTGTAAAGGTAAAAAATAAAAAAAGCCCTGTATTCAAAGAGCTTTTTTACCTATCGTATGAAGAATTTCATTTTTTTCCTTCTCATTGATGACACCAATTTTTTGCAAAATATTTGCATACAAGACAAGTTTATTATATATCCGTTCTGACATACTTTCCCTTCTTTCCTTCGACCAACTTTTTTTGTATTGGTAAATTATATGAAAGAGATGGGAAAATGTGTCCACTTTTTTTGCATAAATGCAAATCTTTTATCCCGCTATTTGCAAGCAGTAAAACTCCCACCTCACAATCAGGTGGGAGTTCCACGTATTTAACAAATTGTCCATTGAATATTATGCCTTTTAACTTCCTGTTCAAAACTATAGGGCATTTTCTTATCACAAATTACATGTTGAATGCGCGAAAACGCTGCTATTCGGTAATTTCCTTTTACGCCTACCTTTGTATGATCACATAAAATATATGTTTTCTCTGCTAATTTCATCATCGCTTCTGACAGTTTCGCCTTTTCTAATTCAAAACTAGAAACTCCAAAACCAGGTAATAATCCATCAATCGAAACAAATGCTTTATGAAAATGAAATTGCTGGATGACTTGCTGCGAAATAGATCCTGATACGCGTGAATGTTTTGGAGATACTTTTCCACCAATAAATAAAACTTCACCGTGAAACATCTTTTTATTAATAGAAGAAATTAATTGTGTCGCTACTGGAAATGAACTTGTTACAATCGTTAAATTTTTGCGATGTACAAGATATGGTACCATTTGAAGTGGTGTACTTCCGTCATCAATCGCAATAACATCTCCATCTTCTACAAATGTTGCTGCTTTATACCCAATTCGCTTCTTCTCTTCTATATGTAGCATCTCTCGTTCTAACATTGGTGCCTCTATTCCAGCTCCCGGAAGTTGGACTGCTCCACCATACACTTTCTTCAACTTCTTTTCACGATCTAATTCTTCTAAATAACGACGAATCGTCTCTGTTGATACAGCAAACTCTCTCGCTAATTCTGAAACCTTTACCTTCCCTTTAAACTCTACCTTCTCAAGAATGGTTCGCTTTCTTTCTTCACCTACTACAGACATAACCTCACCCCATTGATTTCTACCTCATACACTGCCTTACCTATACAAAGTTATAACTTTCCTTTTCAACGAAAACTTCCTCGTGAATATGAATACCACGCTTTTTTAGTTCATCAAAAATAATTTGTGGTTTGACAAAAGCTTCCTCGGGTGTCACAACACCAACTTTATTTACATTCCCTTTTGCGATTAACTCTGTAGCAATCCCAAATGGAATACCGACGTTTCTCGTATAAGCTCTTAATTTTTCCCATCCTACAACAGATCCATCAGATAACGGGTGTGTATGATATAATACGCGTCTTTGTTTCTCATTATTTTTCATACCTATTACTTCTACATGAAGTGCATAACCGTAAATCTCTGTTTCTTGTCCTTCTTTCGATTGCAATAAATACTTCGAAATACAATCCATTATACCGATTTCTTTTCCATTTATTTCAACTGGATCATTACGCAATATACCGTAATCATACAATGCACGTACGAGCTGCATATTTTGCTTTGGCCAAGTTCCTCTCGTCTCTATTAGTTTAACGCCTTTATTTTCTAATGCTTTTGCTAACGTAATCGTTTCAGAATGCGGTATGATATACTGCGTTGCCTTACCATAAGGCGCCGGTAATTCAATTTCTCTTGGACGCGCAAACGGAGGCACTTGCTTAAACTCACCATCTTCATACACTGTACGCGATGGCAAATGTGGATCATATTCATATGTCGTTGTTTCTGTAATGGATGCAGAAAAAGCAATGGGACGATATGAACCATGACTTACACGAACTGACTCTACAGTATGTAACTGATTTGCTGCATGCATCGCCATCATTTGCGTTACACCTGGTGTCATACCAAACCCAGGTAAACATGTTTTTCCATTTTGAACAAATATAGAATGCGAATCATTTTCTTCACCAAATCCATTTAAATTCACACCGTGACAACCTGCTTCTGCAATACATCGAGTAGATAATCCATTTAACTTAATTGTTGTACCATCCATTACAATGTCATAGCCCTTCATTTTTGCAACCGTATCCTCATGATTCGTTACATCTACTTTCACAAAATCAACGCGAGGATCGTTGAGCCATTCTACTACTTTAAGCCCCTCTTCTTCGTTAAAATCAGCTACCGTAATCGTCTCAAAAGATGAAAATTGCACTAAATCTAAAATTGCTTCACGACAAATTTTTCCTGCTCCACCTAAGCAAAATACTTTCAACCTATAACAACTCCTTTAGCGATACTATCAACTAAGCGATTAATATCTGCCTCATGTACATCACCGATATTTCCAATGCGGAATGTATCTACTTTTGAAATTTTCCCTGGATATATAACAAATCCATCACGCTTTAATTCATTGTATAATTGCTCAAAATCAAACCATTCTTCTGGATAAATGAAAGATGTAATAATAGGCGATTGATATTTTTCATCTACTAGTGGCTTAAATCCGATTTCTCTCATTCGATTCACTAATAATTTTTGATTGTTATCATATCGATTGTAACGTGCTTTTACTCCGCCCTCTTTTTCTAATTCAAGTAGTGCTTGGTAAAAAGCGTGTACAACATGTGTAGGTGATGTAAAACGCCATTTTCCATTTTGATTTTCCATCGTTTCCCATTGATCGTATAAGTCTAAAGATAATGAACGTGCCTGCCCTTTACATTTCAACAATTCATCGCGCTTTGCAATAACAAATCCGAACCCTGGAACCCCTTGAATACATTTATTCGCACTACTAATTAGAAAATCAATTTGCAACTCAGCGATATCTATTTCAATACCACCAAAACTACTCATTGCATCAACTAGTGTTACTTTTCCGTATTGCTTCCCTAATTTACATACGTCTACAATTGGATTAATAATGCCTGTCGTTGTTTCACAATGAACAGCTGCAATATGTGTAATCTCTTTATCTTGTTGTAATATCTTTTCTACTTCTACAATATTAGTAGGCTCCCACTCTTCTGTTTGACTGATCACCACATCTATATGTAACATCTCTGCCATTTGTACAATTCGCTTACCGTACGCACCATTTGTACAAACAAGCAACTTTCCATTTTTAGGAATAACAGAACCAATTACTGCTTCAACTGAAAACGTACCGCTTCCTTGCATAAGAACAGTCGTATATTTCTCTTCTTCCTTCGTTGCTAACGATACAAGTTTAGCTCTTACATCTTGCACCATTGTGTTATATTCAACATCCCAAGTACACCAATCGTATAGCATAACTTCTTTTACTGTTTGTGTTGTCGTTAATGGTCCTGGCGTTAATAATAAGTAGTGATTTTCAGTCATGATCCTCTTCCCCTTTTATGAAATAATAAGTTGTTGTTTCTCAATATGTTCCATTACGGTTTCAAGTTCTTGCATCGTTTCCATCGTAAAGTGCGCTCCATTTTCAACAAAGCGATTACGAACTACTTCTATTTTTTCACGAAGCTCTACTGGATCCATATTCTCCACTTCCTCTTCACTTAGGCCGAGTTCGCTACTACCGAGAATTACACCCACTGTCCACATACCAGCATTTCTTCCCTCTTTCATATCTGATACCGTGTCTCCAATTTTTATCATATGATTCATCGGGTATACACCAAGTTCCATCGCATTTTTATAGCACATCCACGGATATGGACGCCCAGCAGGAACATCATCTGGTGTTACAATAAAATCAGGTTTATATCCTTGTAGTGCTGCTTCTTTTGCTACAATGTCCATCATCTCTCTCGTATAACCAGTCGTTGAACCAATTTTAATTCCTCTTTCGCGCAAAGAAGCAATCACTTCCTTTACTCCATGAATTGGCGACGCATAGCGCGGTAAAATAGTGAAGAGAATCTCTTCAAATTCTTCATACATCTCCTGAATGTCTGTTTCTGTTGGTAATTGTCCGAAAACGCGATTCCACTCACTCGCAATACGAGGCATTTCTGTTAGCGCCCTTACATGATCAATTTTTAATAATCCCATTGGTTTACGGGCTTCTTCTGCTGTAATTTCAACACCGCGTTTATGGAAGATCTGCATAAATACTTCCAGTGGTGCAAAACATCCGTAATCAACTGTCGTACCTGCCCAATCAAAAATAACTGCTTCTATTTTCATACAATCCATCACCCTTCTTATTTATCCCGCGTTAACGGGCAGTAAGACTTCCCCCTCAAAATTCGGCTGGAGCAAAAAAGTTAAGTGGGAGATCAACTGCCCGTTAACGCCCGATTGGTTCAACTAATAATCAGTGTGGGAGGAACACCCCCACTGATTAAAGTTTCACTTTATCTTTTTTGCCATTGTGAAGTTCGGTTCCGAAGTGCTTTCGTTCCCCATTCATATACAACTCTTACTACAATATTTGTAACAACAATAAGTACACTCATTGCAGCTGCTGGCGCTACATTTCCTGCATCGTCCATATTTACGATTGATACGGCCGCTAGTTTAAAATCAGCTGCATATAAGAATACAACCGCTGACACAGTTACCATCGAATTTACGAAATAGTACATGACCATTTCTAAAATTGCTGGTAAGCACATTGGTACCGTTACTTTAAAGAATGTTTTATAAAACGGAATGCCCATCGACTGCGAAACAAGCTCAAACTCTCGGTCTAATTTCTTTAAAGCAGTCGTTGCCGTAACAAATGTTACAGAATAAAAATGAATGATATTGACTAGTACTAACACAGCGATTGTTCCGTATAAAGAATGAAACGGATTCGTTACTGATAATCCAAGTATTTGAATCGTTGGTTGACTAAAGAAAAAGACGTATCCCAATCCAAGTACTAGACCTGGGATTGCTAAAGGTACGATTGAGAAAAAATAGCCTGTTTTTCGGAAAAACTTTAGCTGATTTATTTTTTCAATCGCATATGCGAACATAAATGTTAAAATTGCTCCAATAACTGCTGTTACCGCTGATACAATTACACTATTTTTAAATGCTTCAAGTCCATCTCCTGTTAAACTCGAAAAATTAAAATGTTCAAATGTAAAACTCATATTATATGGCCATACTTTCACACTTGCCGCAATACCAACTGCCACAAATAAAAGAATAATCATAAGTGTAATCACACTACAATATATGAACGAGGCTACATCTCTTTTCTTATTAGCAGTTATTCTATATGGCACTGCTTTTGAAGATAAGAAATTTGCCTGCTTTCTTTGTGTAACACGATCAACTGCAAACGCAAATATAGCTGGGATTAATAAAATCATTCCGACAGTTGCCCCCATCGGCATATTTTGTTGTCCAATTACTTGTTTGTATACATCAGTAGCAAGTACATTATATTGCCCACCAACAATTTTTGGTGCGCCAAAATCAGTAAAACTAAGTGTAAACACAACAAACATCGCACTAATTAATC
Organism: Bacillus cereus group sp. BfR-BA-01381; assembly: GCF_022663555.1. Classification (NCBI taxonomy): domain Bacteria; kingdom Bacillati; phylum Bacillota; class Bacilli; order Caryophanales; family Bacillaceae; genus Bacillus; species Bacillus cereus group sp. BfR-BA-01381. The sequence continues at coordinate 27,598 of NZ_JAKUFR010000056.1, read as the reverse complement.
CATACTTTACACTAGGTAAAGTAACAGTGAGAAATTGCTTTATTTTACTCGCTCCCAACATATTAGAAGCTTCGTATAAACGATAATCAGAACCTTGGAAAGCAATTAATAATATAAGAAATGCTTGCGGAAATGTATACATGACTTCAGCCATTACAATTCCTACTGGTCCATATAAAGGGATTTGTATGCCTTCAAATAAACCAAACATCCCTTTCGTTACTAATCCTTGATTACCAAATAAATATGTAAGTGCGATACCATGCATCATCGTTGGTGCGAATAATGGTAACAACGCGACATATTGAAATACACGCTTTCCAAATACATTCGTACGAGCGATTGCATAGGCGTAAGCGAAAGCAAGTGCCACGGCAATAATTGTTGTCACGCCCGAAATCCATATCGTATTTTGTAATGATTGAACTAATGTTGGGGTTGTGAAATATTTACTGAAATTCGCAACACCAATGAAAACTCCATCTTTATCATAAAAAGCTTGTGTAAACAATTGTAATAGTGGCAATACAAGCATAATCAAAAAAGCAAGAATCATACCAATAATTAATAGTCTTTGTACCCACTCTTCTTTACCGATACGTCTCTTAATCTTTTTTTTCGTACTTTCTACCTTTAAATTTTCTAACATCTCCATCTATACAACAACCTTCTTTCCATATGACAACATATGATTTTCCGAGAAAGAGATTTGAATCGGCGTTCCTTTCCTAATAACTGTTTTTTCTACTTCTGATGCCAATATATCTACAACGATTTTCTCATTATATAGATGCGTTTTCTCATCTATAACGCGCACTTCTGTCCGATATACAGATCCGCGAAACTCCATGCTTTCTACAATTGTTTTCATACCATTATTTTGTACGACTGTTACATGTTCCGGACGAATTGCATATTCTTCGTTATTTTTCGAAAAGAAATTAATAGAACCAATAAAATCTGCCACAAACGGATTGGCTGGTCTTTGGTAAATCTCTTCTGGTGTGCCAATCTGCATAATTTCCGCATGATTCATTACAACAATTTTATCAGCCATCGTTAATGCCTCTTCTTGATCATGCGTGACCATAATAGTTGTCACTCCTACTTTTTCTTGCAAATCACGCATTTCTCTACGTAACTTTTCACGTACTTTTGCATCTAAAGCAGATAACGGCTCATCGAGTAACAAAATATCCGGAGACAGAGCGAGTGCACGTGCAAGTGCTACTCGCTGCTGTTGTCCACCAGACATTTGAGCAGGATATTTATCTTTTACATTCAGTAAATCAACTAGTTCTAACGCCGATAGCGCCTTTTCTTTTACTTCTGCTTTTCCATACTTTTTTGTCTTTAAGCCGTATTCAATGTTTTCAAGTGCTGTTAAATTCGGAAATAACGCATAGGATTGAAACACCATTCCGAAATTCCTCTTTCCAGGAGGTAATGCTGTAATATCTTTTCCATTCACAGCTATACTACCTGTTGTCGCCTCTTCTAGCCCTGCTAAAATTCGAAGCAATGTTGTTTTCCCACAACCACTTGGGCCTAATAAACATACAAACTCATTTTTTTTCACAGTAAAAGAAATATCTTTTAACGCTGTAAATGCATCAAACTGTTTTTGAATGTGTTGAATTGATAAATATTCGCTCATTTTTTCTCTCTCCCACTCACTTACTTTTTCGGTTCTGCTTTTTGGCCAAACTCTTTTTCCCATTTTTCTAAAATTTTGTCACGATTTTCTGCTGCCCACTTAAAGTCGTTCTTTTTGTATAACTTTTCCGTCACATCTTTAGGGAATCCATCTGGAAGTTTATAATCATTTTTAATTGTCGCAAATCCATTTTTCTCGAAGTATAACTTCATTACATCATCAGTAATTGCCCAATCTAAAAATGCTTGCGCTAATTTTTCATTTTTTGCATTATCTTTTTTAATAAGTGCGTTCGCTTCTACTTCCCAACCTAATCCTTCTTTTGGCAATACAACTTCAACTGGTGCACCTTTTTGTTTCTCTTTCAAAGCACTATAAACCATCGATACACCAACTGGATATTCACCCGCACCCGCTAATTTCGCTGGTTTTGAACCTGAATGAGTATAAGTTGCCATATTATCATGAAGTTTCTTCATGTAATCCCAACCTTTATCTTCACCCATAATTTGTAACCATGCAGAAACTGTTAAAAATCCTGTTCCAGAAGATGCTGGATGTGGCATAACAAGCGTTCCTTTATACTCTGGTTTCGTTAAGTCTTCGTATGATTCTGGCATCGGTAAATTTTTCTTCTTTAATTCTTCTTTATTTATAGCAATCCCCGTCATAAATGCAGTATTTCCTACCCATTTTTCTGGTTGTTTATCATCTTTAAATTGCGGTAAAACGCGATCCGCTCCTTTTGGAGAGTATCCTTTTAACATATCTTTTTTATCTAAAGCTAATAGACTTGAAGCTGCAGTTCCCCATACAACATCTGCTTGTGTATTTTTTCCTTCAGCTAGCAATTTCGCTGTAATAACTCCAGTTGAATCACGAACAATATTCAGCTTCACATCTGGATATTTCTTTTTAAAAGAATCAAGATAAATTGGTACAAGTTCTTCTTCAATTGCTGTGTAAACAGTTAATGATCCAGATAATTTATCATCTTTTACTTTTGCCCCAGCACTTTCTTCTTTCTTTGCACCACACCCCATTAATAACGAAAATACCATTCCAGTTGCTACAGCTTTAAAGATTGTTTTTTTCACTATCTCTCTCTCCTTTTACAAATCTTATGTACAACTCAAATATAAACAACTAGTGTAAAAGCAGTATTAAACCAACATTAATCTTTTGTTTGTTGTTTGTTTTTGTGTAATACGTTGCTACTTCTATGTTTTTTCGCATTTTTCTGCTAATAATGAACACTAAATTTACAAATAATTAAAAAAACCTTTATAATCCCACAAAAAAATGAGGCGTTTGTAAAAAACGCCTCACTTTTGCTTACCTTTTTTTGAATTACGATTTGCATACTTCGCGCTATTTTCTCCTTCATACTCTAATGCAAATTCTGCATCTGGTAAGCTTTCTTTCGGAGTTTTATTATTGTTGATTGCCGCATTTTGTTTCACTTTTCTTTTTACCAATACATTCACCTGCTCTCAAAAATTCACTTTCTACTCTAGTTTGAAGCAAGCTAAAATAATTATTACTGGCAAGTGTTAACAAGTACATAAGAACTGCTAGATGGAAATACTACATATGAAGAAATCATACTAAAAAGGAGCTCTTATTTTGAAGAAGAAAGATAAAGTCCAGTCACCCATTTTAGATGAAACGCTCCCGCATCAAATGAATTTCCCATCTTTTAAAGGAACAGGAAAGAAGATGCAACAACCTTTCATAAATCAATATGACGTCGTAATCGGAGACAGTAAATATGATTCCGAGAACAGTCCACTTCACAATTGGAGTGATGATGTAGACCCTGCCATTATGGCTGGAGAAGAATGGATCCATCCTACAAATGATATTGGGTGGATTTCAGAAGAAAATCAAGAGTTACTAAAAAAAGAAGGAGATAATAAGAAGGATACTTTTATGCATCCGCAATTTGGCATTAACGACTAAAAAACCATTCTACCTAACATAGGTAGAATGGTTTCATACTATCCAATAATAATTCTCTCTTTCGGGTATTTATAGCGAGGTGGCTGTTCTCTTCCACCACTAGCTAGTATAAATGTTAAAATACCGACACGCCCGATAAACATAAGTACAATGAGTACAAGTTTACCAACAGTTGTTAAATCTGGCGTAATACCTGTCGATAGTCCTGTCGTCCCGAAAGCAGAACAGACTTCAACAATTAAACTCATAAGCGGTACATTTTCCGTAATAGATAAAATAAATAGTGCTGTGGCACATAATAAAATCCCCATTGTCATAACAACAGATGCTTTCAGCACGTCCTCTTCATGTAGCTGACGTTTGAAGACTCTAACTGTTCTCCCGCCTCTTGCAAAAGTGTATAGTGACAATATACTGACAGCAAATGTTGTTGTACGTATCCCGCCCCCAACCGAACTTGGAGATGCTCCTATAAACATTAATATACTCATAAATAAAAGCGTCGGTTGTGACAATTCAAGTATATCCATTGTAGCAAGTCCCCCGCTTCGCGTCGTCACAGATTGGAACAGTGTATAGAAAACTGTTTCATGCCATGACTTTCCTGCTAAAAAATGATTTCGTTCTAGTAAAAAAATCATAATCGTTCCAACGACCACGAGCGCAAAAAATGTTGTTGTCGTCAATTTTGTAAATAACGAAAAACGAAATAGTTGCTGTCTCCTTTTACTAAGGAATTGTTTCACTTCCATTAATACAGGGAATCCAATTGCTCCTAAAATAATAAGTAACATATGAATCATTTGAACAATGTAATCTTTTTTATACGGAATTAGCGATTGTCCTGTTAAATCAAATCCGCCGTTCGTAGTTGCACTAACAGCTGCAAAGAAACCGTGAAAATAAGCTTCTTGCCAAGTTGGAAAGTAAAGTAAGAATCTTGTACCTAATAATATTGCTCCAATAAGCTCTATTGAAATAATTACAATTAAAATAGAACGCATCAATTCTACAAGACCTGATAAATTCCCTTGATTATGGTCTGCCATAATCAGTCTTCTTCTCTGCAAACCAATCTTTTTTCCTGTTATAATCCAAACGAATGTACCTAACGCCATAATTCCTAAGCCACCCAATTGTAAAATAAGGGCTAAAATAATAATTCCTGCCGTAGTAAATGTATCTGAAATCGTAACAACAGACAGTCCCGTAACACTTACCGCACTAACAGATGTAAAGAGGGCATCGATAAATGTCCATTTCACATCAGCCTTTGTAACAAACGGTAAACTAAGTAATATTACCGATACAACTACTGCTAATAAATAAAACAAAACAATGAGTTGTACAGGACGCAATTTTTGTAAAAACTTTTTTATATCTCTCATTCCATCACTTCGCTACCTTTTTTCTATCGATTAAATAAAGAAAAACCTTCACTTTCTTTATTTGTAAATAACTGCTCAAATATTTTAGCAAATACCATTCCATACACAGTTCCGTTACCTCCATATGGCAATGCATAAAATAAATTATGTATCTTATTATCTTCTTTTAAAATAGGGAGACCATCGTGACTACCGCCAAATGCTGCCGCCCAATAATACTCCGCCTGTATATCTTTATACTGCGGGAACATCTCTTTTATAATGTTAATAAGGACATCACGCTTATGCAATAATTTCGTATCACCGATTGTTTGAATTTTCATTACTTCATCCAATCCACCTACAATAATACGATTTTCATACGTCCTAAAATATAAATAAGGCCTTGCTGTTTCCCAAATTAATGATTGCTCATGCCAGCCTTCAAATGAATCTACCTTATTTGTCACAACTGCATATGATGTTTCCACTGTTGTATTTTTTTCTTTCTTTCCGAAAAGTGCTTCATAACCCGTCGCCATAATAATATTCTTTGCTACAATTTGATTTCCTGTTTTCGTATAACAAATTAAATCATTTTGACGTTTTTTTATATGTATGGCCTCTGTATGTTCATATATAGTAGCACCCATTTGATTTGCTTTATGCAAAAGGCTATGCGCTAATAAATACGGATTTACCTCAGCATCACCGTGTGTATATAATGCCGCTTGTTTTGTAAAAGGATAACGTTCCTTAATATCAGATGCTGTAAAATACTCAACTGGAAACTCATAATTCTGTAACGTTTTGTATTCCTCTTGTAAAAATGAGACATCTTCACTTTTACTTGCATAATATAAACTGTTTCGCGGAATAAACTGGGGATCGATATCGAGAGTCGGTACAACTTTCTCCATTGTTCGTAACGCTTCGTAACAAAGCTTATATGCTCGCACCCCTTTTTCTTCGCCAAATGTATGGATAAGTGAGGTTAACGATTTATCATGAAGAAATTGTAATAACCCTGTATTAGCAGCTGTGCTACCACATGAAATCATATTTTTTTCAATAAGTGTAACGCGCATTCCAATTTTCACTAACGAATACGCTATTTGAGTACCTGCTTCGCCACTTCCAACTACAAGCACATCACATATCATATCATTTTCTAACGATGGATAACAAGGCATAGAAACTCCTGTATCCCAAAACAACTTACCAGTCATAAGCTTCATAATTATACTCCTAAAATATAAGTTTCTCCTTTCTATGTTTTGTTATTTTACATAAAAAAATCCAACTAACATATGCTAGTTGGATTTTTTATTTTTACTTAGAGCGCTCGTCAAGCCAGTCTCCAATCGTCGGATACGTTTGTTTTACCGCTGTTCCACCGTAAACAATCGACATATGTCCCGTTGGTAAACATACATATTGTTTATCTGTGCTAGAAATATGATCTAGCAACGCTTCTACTTGGCATGGTAGGGCGATATGATCACGTTTCCCTGAAATATTTAAGACATTCGCCTTAATATTTGCAAGGTCTACCTTTTGTCCGCGAATAACGAGTTCACCCTTAACCAGTTTATTGTTTTGATAAAAATCACGAATCCACTGTCTGTATGATTCACCTGGGAACGGAATGCCATCGCCAACCCACTTTTGAACTAACCTCCAGCTTTCAACGAAGCGCTCATTCTCTGAACGATCTACTAAAGCAACATATGGACCAACAAAGTTCGTAATTGGTTTTAACATTTTGTTTCCGAAATCAATCATTTCTGGCGGAATATTTCCAAATGTATCAACCGCTTTATCTAGATTGAAGTATTTCTCATCTAATAAAGGACCATATAATCCTGTTTCAGAGAAATCAAAAGGACTTGTCATAAAGATTAGGTTACGAATTGGCATGTGTGGATGAAGTGCCGCATAAATAGAAGTTAGCGTTCCCCCCATGCAATAACCAAGTAAAGAAATCTCGTCCGATTTTGCAGTTCGCATTACTTTTTTCACTGCTTTTGCAATATAATCAAACACAAAATCATCAAATTTCAAATGACTATCTTCTAAACCAAATGTACCCCAATCAAGCATATACACATCAAAACCACGGTCCACTAGATATTCCACTAAACTATTTCCAGGAGTTAAATCCATAATATATGGTTTATTAATAAGAGCATATATTAATAGAATTGGAACTCTTTGTGTTTTTTCTTGTTTTGGAATGTAGCGATAAAGCTTCGTCTTATTCTTCGTCCAAATAACCTCTTTCGGCGTTAATCCTACTTGTGGCTCTGGTTCACGTAATAAAATTTCACTCGCCCTTTTCACTCGGCGATATGCTTTTCGGTACTCTTCTGGGTATAGCTCTAATTGCTTTTCCCATTCTGTTGCGAATGTAGTCATTTTTCTATCTCCTTTTTGGTCAATTTCCTTCTAAAAAAAGAAGTGCATTCCTGCTATGGATATGCACTTTTTTCTTACTTCATTACATATATAATCCGCCGTTAATGTTTAATTGCTGACCTGTGATATAAGCACCATCACGGCATAGGTATACTACACCTTTTGCAATTTCATCAGCTTGACCAAAACGTTTTTTCGGGATTTTTGCAACGATTTTTTGACGTACTTCTTCTGGTACTTCTGCTACCATTTCAGTATCAATAAATCCTGGGCAAATAGCGTTTACAGTTACATTTGTTTTTGCAAGCTCTAATGCTAATGATTTTGTAAATCCTAGCATACCTGCTTTAGCTGCTGAGTAGTTTGTTTGTCCAAATCCACCAGCTTGACCAATAATAGAAGAAATGCTAATAATTCTACCTTCTTCCGCTTCCGTTATGTATGGAAGTACCGCGCTTGTCGTATTAAACACACTGCTTAAGTTCACGTCAATTACGCGTTCCCAATCTTCACGATTTAACTTTTTGAATGTACGATCTCTTGTAATACCAGCATTATTAACAAGAATATCAACTTTACCAAAATGATTCACTGCTTCTTCTACAAGTCGGTTTGCATCTTCTACTTTAGAAACATCTGCTTGAACTGCATAAACGTCATGTCCTTCTTTTCCTAGTTCATTTACTAAGTTTTCAGCTGCTTCTTTACTGCTGTTATAGTTAATAACAACTTTTGCGCCCTCTTGTGCTAACGCTACTGTAATCGCTTTTCCAATTCCTTTTGCCCCACCTGTTACGATTGCTACTTTTCCATTTAATTGAACCATTTCTTTTCCCCCTTAAATGAATTTGTGAACGACTACTATGAATCATTTTGGTACTCATACTATGGAGTCCCTATATAATTATGTTTCGCTGTTTATACATAGAAATAAGATTCTCCCTTTCTCTTTCATATGTTATAAACAAGCGCTATTATCACTTTTTATTTTCTGGCTTATTCGTAGGTTTTACTTCTTCTTTTACAGGTTCTTGTAGTTTTGCTAGTACTGCATTTTGCTTTTCTAGCAATTCTAAAATTTGATCAACTTTCGTTTCTAATGTGCGAATATCTTGTTTTACTTTCGTAACATCGCGCTTTAATGTAGGAGCTTGTCCTACTGACTCTACCTTCTCTTCTAGAAACTCCTCAATGTTATCCACTTTATTTTCTAAGTTAATAACAAGCGTAGCCACTCTAGCGATATCCTCTTTCGTAGGCACATTCACCTGCTCTAAATAATTTTTTGTCGTATCATTTAATGCTTTTTGATAAAACAAATTCAAATCTAGAACGCTGCCCATCCAAGCAGAATATTCTTCTGTTTTAATTGTTTCATTGAGCGCTTTTCCCCAAAATGTTTCGGTTTGTTCATAAGCATTTTTCCATGCTTGTAGTGGATCGAATTTTTGATCAATCACTTTACCTACACTCCCTTTTTCGTTTTTGAAACAATTCAACCTATTCATTATTTTCTAATATTCTGAATAAAACTTCAAGTCTATATTTTATTTTTTTCTATTTTCTAACAAATGTATTGACTTTAAAAACAGATAGGTGTAAATTGCACTTATAAGCAAAAAATTCCATCTAACTGATTCATGAGGTGATGCACAATCATGCTACATAATGAACCAGAACAACGCGAAAGTTTGGAGAACAACCAAGCAAAACAACCAAACTCCATGCCAAAAAACTTCTTAGTTCCCTTCTTACTTCTATGTCTAAAAGACTGGAGTCTTCATGGTTACAAACTTATTCAAATGCTAATGGATATCGGCTTTTCTTCTGTTGACCAAGGTAATGTCTATAGAACACTACGCAAATTAGAAAAAGAAAACCTCATTTCTTCTACTTGGGATACAAGCGAAGGAGGGCCAGCAAAAAGAATTTATTCTTTAACTGAATATGGAGAGAAATATTTAGCAACATGTGCAACTTCTTTTGAGCATTACCAAAATATGCTGCGAACGTTTTTCACGTTATATACGAACGCATTCTTTCCATTTGCCACTTCTCCAGAAAAGGATGAAAAGGATTCTTCATCTTCACCTGGTGGTACAGCAGAGTAATCTGCGTTCACAATATGCAAAAAAACATTTGGGGGTCAAACAATGGAAACTAAACCATACGAATTGGTCGATGCATTTTGGAAAAACTGGTCTCAATCTCTTTCCCTTTTCTCTTCAGCTGGGAAACAATTAGAGCAACTTACTTTAGAAACATTAAAACAACAACAAGACGCTTTGCATAAATTAACATCAGGAGTAGATGAACTGGAAAAAGAACTGCAACAATTTACTACTCAATTCAATAATCAATATACAGATTACGTGAAGCAATTAACTGGAAACTCCTTAAATGATCAAATTAACGAGTGGCAAGACAAGTGGAAAGAACTTTCTGCTCATATGCAACAGCTAACTGTTTCTCCTACAAAAACATCTTTGTCTATCCTTACTCAAACAAGCGGTCAATTTGAAGAAACAACGAAGCAATTTATTGAACAACAACAATTACAACGTGAAGAGGCTCAAAAACAGTTAGAAGGTTTTTTGGAAGATTTCAAGACAAAACAGTTGGAACTCGCAAAAAAGTTCGAGGAAAACTCAAAAAATCTATTTACTTCCATCAAGTAAGAAAAATGTGGGAGCTAACTGCAGCACAAACAAAACTCTTTCTTCCTCCTACTACATCAAGATGGCTAGCATTTTTCGATATGGAAAAGAAGGAGGACAAAATGAATCCATTTCAAGAAGCACAAACCGTCCCGGAGCTTCGTTATGATGAGATTCAAGTCGGTGATCAAGCATCCCTTACAAAAACGATTACGGATGAGGACGTTATCAATTTTGCAAAATTGACTGGAGATGTGAATCCTATTCATATTTTAGACTCTTTTGCAAAAACGACAATGTTTAAAGAACGCATTGCTCATGGTATGCTCGTTTCAAGTTTTATTTCTACAATCCTTGGAACGAAACTCCCGGGTAAAAATACGATTTATTTATCTCAAAACGTTTCATTCCGCGCTCCTGTCAAAATCGGTGATACACTTCGCGTTGTGGCAGAGGTCATCAAAAAACGTGACGATAAAAAAATCATTACGTTGCAAACAAATATATATAATCAATCGGATGATATTGTCGTGGAAGGTACAGCGACAATACTAAAAAAAGAGTAGCAATTTTTGCTACTCTTTTTTCTATCCAATAACTTCTAATCACACCGATTACTTCCGCGTATGAGTACGTCGGTTCCACATAAAATAACGGTACCAGTTCAGCTAAGTACTTAGCTGGACTGGACTACTCATAAGGATGTGTATCATCATGGCAAAAACAAACAAATTACTAGTTCCAGGTGCTGAACAAGCACTTGATCAATTTAAATATGAAATTGCACAAGAATTCGGTGTAAGCTTAGGGTCTAATACAGCATCTCGTTCTAACGGATCAGTTGGCGGTGAAGTAACAAAACGTCTTGTTTCTTTAGCTCAACAACAATTACGTGGATAACAATATAACATATGGCTTAGAGGCAGATATTCTCTGCCTCTTTCTATTTTTAACATACATAATGGTGCTTTTTCACATACTAGTAAAAGCAAACTGAAAGGAACGATATGTAACATGAAACGGATTAACATTCACATGAGTCCTCCCCGTGTTCTTACTTTGTCTTTTATTATGTTATCAATTATCGGTACATGCTTATTAAAATTGCCAATTGCTACAACGACGTCTATTTCATGGCTCGATGCTTTATTTACAACCGTTTCTGCTTGTACGGTTACAGGGCTTGGTGTTGTGGACACTGGGAAAGTATTTACCTTATTTGGCCAATGTGTCATTTTAACACTTATACAAGTGGGTGGACTTGGCATTATGAGCTTTGCCGTTTTAATTGCGATTATGCTCGGCAGAAAAATTGGCCTTCAAAACCGAATTTTACTGCAACAAGCATTAAATCAAACGAATATAGGCGGTGTCATTCGTCTTGCCAAAGCATTATTTTTATTCTCTTTTACAGTCGAATGTATCGCTACTTTCATTCTCTCTTTTGAATGGGTTCCGAAATATGGGATTGCTAAGGGGATCTATTATAGCTTTTTTCATTCCATCTCTGCTTTTAACAATGCAGGTTTTTCTGTTTGGAGCGATAATTTAATGCCCCACTCTCACAGCATTCTTGTCAATCTCGTCATTTCCTCCCTCATTATTTTAGGTGGGATTGGTTTTACAGTAATCGTAGATATAAAAAGAAAGAAAAATTTTAAAAACCTTACATTACACTCAAAACTTATGCTCTCTTCTACTCTAATCGTCAATATTATTGCGACTGTTTTTATTTTTATATTCGAGTTTCACAATTCTCTTTCTATGAGAGGCTTTACTCCATTTGAAGAAGGCATGGCCGCTTATTTTCAAGCAGTTTCAACGCGTACTGCCGGTTTCAATACAGTTGATATTTCTGCCTTATCGAAGCCTTCCTTACTATTAATGATGCTCCTTATGTTTATTGGCGCTGGTAGTGCTTCAACTGGTGGTGGGATTAAGTTGACAACATTTTTAATCATGTTTTTTGGGGTATTTAAATTTTTACAAGAACAAGATGATATTGTCGTGTTTAAAAAATCCATTAAAGATACCCTCATTGTCAAATCATTGACCATCGCTATTATTTCTATTTCATTTATTTTTTTTGCTATTTTAATTTTAAGCATTACTGAGCGAGTTCCTCTATTGATGAGTGCTTTCGAAGTATTTTCAGCATTTGGGACTGTCGGTCTCAGTATGAATTTCACACCACACTTAACTATGATTGGAAAAGCTATTATTATTTTTATGATGTTTTTTGGGAAGATGGGACCTTTAACATTAGCTTTTTCATTTGCACGTAAAAAGAACCGGAAAATAAAATATCCGAATGAAGACATTTTAACAGGTTGACAACCGTATAAATTATCCATATAATGAGAGTACAATAGCATATCTCCAAAGGGGAGTAGCGTCCAAGAATACTTCTTGGAAACAAAGTCGTCATTACGTAGAACTTAGTTCTTCCGGCTTTGTTGGCATTTTTATTACATATGTCTAGCAAGACCTTTGCCTATTAACGGCAGAGGTCTTTTTTGCATCCATTTCCAAATTCTTCCAAAGTTAATAGGCAGGAGTATGGGGAAACTAAATAGTGGGGAATTCTTCACTTATTTAGTACTTATAGAAATGAGAGGAGAATGTACATGGATGTATCATTATTATTGGAGTATGGTTGGGTATTACTCATCCTAATTGCACTAGAGGGGATTTTAGCGGCTGACAACGCTCTTGTTCTTGCAATTATGGTAAAACATTTACCAGAAGAAAAAAGAAAGAAAGCACTATTTTATGGATTAGCAGGGGCATTTGTTTTCCGTTTCGGATCGTTATTTATGATTTCGTTCCTAGTCGACGTATGGCAAGTGCAAGCAATCGGTGCCATTTACCTTATGTTTATCGCTGGTAATCACTTATTTAAAACGTATGTTAAAAAGAATACAGATGAAGAAACAGAAGAAAAAGAAGCAAAGAAAAAACAAGAGAACTTTTGGTGGACTGTATTTAAAGTTGAAGTTGCAGATATCGCCTTCGCAGTTGATTCTATTTTAGCTGCTGTTGCATTAGCAATGACTTTACCAAAAACAGGATTAGGTACAATTGGTAGTCTTGATACTGGGCAATTCGTTGTTATCTTTGTAGGTGGACTTATCGGATTAATCATTATGCGATTTGCGGCAACTGCTTTCGTACAAATTTTAAAACGTAAACCAGGACTTGAAACTGCGGCATTCTTAATTGTAGGTTGGGTTGGTGTGAAACTAGCAGTTTATACGTTAGCACATCCTGCATTAAATGTAATTCCGCATTCATTCCCAGAATCTACACCATGGAAGCTTACATTCTGGATTGTATTAGTTGGAATCGCAGCTGGTGGTTGGTTCTTCTCAAAAGAAGTAGAAACAAAAGTAGAAAAGAATTTAGACGAAAAAGCGCTGTAATTACAGCGCTTTTTCTTTTTTCCTTGTCCCCTCTCTATGTCCAGAAAAAATTCTATTATACTATTATTTGTAAGCGTTTTCCTTGTCTATGTATGTCCTTTTTGTGAAATATTGCACAAACTTATTGAAACTATGACCTAATCCATGTACTTTATTCATATAAGGAGTATTTATAGATGATGTACTAAAGGAGCGTATTACTCATGCTAGAACAAGGATTAGATTATGTTGTCAAACTGGCTAAGAGCAAAAAACAAATGTTAGATACAAATCCGATGCAATATTTCATTCGTGCCGCACTTGCGGGTATTTATATCGGTTTTATTATTGTACTATGTTTTAAATTAGGTAACTTTTTTCACATTGCAGATTCACCAGCAACTTATTTAGCTGCTTCTATGTTTTTCGGAATTGCCCTCGTACTTATTATATATGGCGGTGCTGAATTGTTTACTGGAAACACAATGTACTTCACTGTAGCAACTTTAAGAAAAGAAACAACAATTGCTGATACACTTCGTAACTGGTTTGCTTGTTATGCAGGCAATTTAGCTGGCGCTTTATTCTTTGCCTTACTATTTTATGCCACTGGAATTTTCGAAACAATTGATCACGGTCATTTCATGAATAAAGTCGTTGAGGGAAAAATGAATACACCTACAATGCAACTATTCTTTAAAGCAATTTTATGTAACTGGCTTGTATGTCTTGCTTGTTTCTTACCTTCTCAAGTTAAAGGTGATACAGCAAAAATTATGATGATGATGATGCTCGTTTTCACATTCTTCTTATCTGGTTACGAGCATAGCATCGCAAACTTATCACTGTTTGCTTTATCTTTAGTTTCACCGCATCCAGAGACAATTTCTTTTACAGGTGCTATTCATAACTTAATTCCAGTTACAATTGGTAACATTATTGGCGGGTCTGTATTTGTCGGTATGGTATACCATTACTTAACAAAGAAAGTACCTGACGTGAAACAAGAAGAAACTGAATTAGGAGCAACTCAACAAGAAGAAATCATTCCGTTGCAAGCGCATATGAAACATTAAAAACTCCAAAGTTTTACTTTGGAGTTTTTAGCTCCCCACATATTTAACAACAAGATTAGGGTTAATCTCCCCTTCTTCCTTTCCCTTATTCATTCTCTGTTTCATCTTATGCATACCGATAACATCATTCGTATGAAAGTGTATTTCATTTACATATAGGCCCTCTTTACAAAAAGCCTCTACAAAATCTAATCCACTTTTTTCTCCCCATCCCATATTGAAATCAAGGGAAAGAACATTCACCTCATAATCTCGTACCATTTGCAAAGCACATTCTACTGTAGTTGCGAGCACGTAACCGTACGGACAACTTCTTTGATCATCCATATATACATTCATTTTCTATCCCCTCTCTATTTTGCATACGTGACCAACATGTAACATATTGCCCCAAGACTAATAAAAGGACCAAACGGTATTTGAGTCCTCATTTTCATACGTTTCAATACGAGACCAGCTCCAAAGAAACAAAGACTAAGGAGAGATGATAAAAATAAAATCATAAAAACCCCTTTTAATCCCGCAATAAATCCAAGTAACGAAAGTAGTTTTATATCCCCTCCACCAAGCCCTTCTGGATGTATCTTTTGCATGCAGTATAACAAAATGAATATAACGCAACTACCAACTATACTATCTATCCAAGTGACTAACGGTACAAAAACATTTTCTAAAATGAGTAAACAAGCAAACCAAGCTAAAATACGATTTGGAATTAACATATATATGTAATCTGTAACTGAAATGATAAGAAGTAACGAAAAAAGTGATAAAACGATAATAAGCTCTCGTTCCACCCCAATCATATATA
This sequence comes from Bacillus cereus group sp. BfR-BA-01381, assembly GCF_022663555.1. Lineage (NCBI taxonomy): Bacteria > Bacillati > Bacillota > Bacilli > Caryophanales > Bacillaceae > Bacillus > Bacillus cereus group sp. BfR-BA-01381. The sequence goes on along the minus strand of NZ_JAKUFR010000056.1, from coordinate 12,249 downwards.
CAGTAAGAAGACATATCATTCCAGTTATAAGTTCAAATACTACGTACAAAATTGAAATTTTCCTCTTACAATTCGTACAACGTCCTCTTTGTATACAAAAAGAAATGATTGGAATCAATTCTTTTGGCTTCAGCACATACTTACAATAATGACAATATGAACGCGGGGTTATGATAGACTCCCCTAGCGGAACTCTCATCGCAATTACCATAAAAAAAGAACCAAACACCATCCCCGCTAACAATGCATATACATAAGTGAACATCCCTTCCTCTCCTTTCCAGAAGAACATAGCAAAAAAAGGAGAGAACTTCTACTTCATATTATCTCTATTCTATTAAAAAAGCAGGCCATTTTCTGGCCTGCTTTCCCCTATTTTATACGATGAAATATACTGCTTTTAATGGTCCATGTACTCCGACAACAAGATTCATTTCTATATCTGCTGAGTTACTAGGTCCTGTAATAAAGTTAATACAAGATGCCACTGTCTCGCCATTTTCTACACGCTTATTCATATCCTCAACTGCTTGTGTAATACGAGGCACAAGTGTTTCACGTGGAATAATAGCAAAGTATATAGTCGGTAAAAAGTGTAAAGAACGACCTTGGCCTTTATGACTTTGTACAACGATCGTACCAGATTCGGCTAAAGTATAATCACTAAATGCAATTCCAATATTCGCTCTTTCCGCGATACGCATATTCTCTTCTTTTTTCTCAGGATCCCATACGTTCACTTCAACATTTTGCTTTGGAAGTTCTTCTTTAAATAAAGAAGTCAACCCATAAGAATCAAAACGTTCATCTGCCGATAACATAATAGGTCCCCCGCCGTTTTCAACGATTACTTTTTGAATATCTTCACGTAAACGATCGTTTGTCGTTTCCACAACAGTTGTATGAATGTTTGTACATTGATTTTTAAATACTTCTAACAATTCTTCTTGTGAATAATCTTTTAACGTTTCTTTATTCACATTATTTTTCCATACTGGACGTTTTACACTATCCGTTTTACGCGCGCGTCCAAGTTCTTTTGCAATATTCTCTAGAAAGGACTCACGGTTTTGAATTAATCCTGTCATTATTTGTCCCCGCCTTTCTTATGATCTTTATACCAATCACGGAATCGTTCTTTACTTGGAGCCGGGAATTCACGAATATCTGTCCAGTTTTTAAGTGGCCCAACACCTTTTGATACACGGTTACCAGATGTAAATGGACTCATTGCTGCTGGCGCCATCTTTGATCCCATTTTATATAAAGCTGCTGAAGATGCACCCATACTAAACATTTTCATTGCTAATTTTTCTGCAAGTGGAGCACGACCTTCTTGCTCAACGATAACCTGACGATGTTTTAATAATAAATCATGCAATGGAATTTTCACTGGACAAGCTTCTGTACACGCTCCGCATAAACTAGAAGCATAAGGAAGCTCTTTGTAATCATCATATCCACCTAAAAGTGGTGTTAATACCGCCCCAATTGGTCCTGAGTATATAGAGCCGTATGAATGTCCACCAACATGTCGATATACAGGGCATACGTTCACACAAGCAGCACAACGAATACATTGCAACACTTGACGGAATTCAGATCCAAGAATTTGAGAACGACCATTATCAACCACAACTAAGTGGAATTCTTCTGGTCCATCTACTTCCTCTTCTTGAATTGGTCCCGCTACCGTTACATAACTTGTTAACTTTTGACCTACTGCACTACGACATAGTAAACCAACTAAAACATCTAATTCTTCCATTGTCGGAACCATACGTTCCATACCCATAACCGCAATTTGTGTTTTTGGAATCGACATAACAAGATCGGCATTACCTTCATTCGTTACTAAACAAAGAGAGCCAGTATTTGCAACAGCGAAGTTACAACCTGTCACACCAATTTCTGCATCCATAAATTTTTCACGAAGTTGTTTACGAACAAACTTTGTCATTTCGTATGGATCATCAGAATTTTCATAGCCAAGCTTTTCTTTAAATACATCACGAATTTGCGTTCTATTTTTATGAAGAGCAGGCGCAATAATATGTGAAGGTGGATCGTTATCTACTTGCAGAATATACTCTCCTAGATCACTTTCTAACACTTCACAACCGATTTCTTCAAGCGCATGGTTCATACTAATTTCTTCTGTTACCATTGACTTTGATTTTACTACCTTTTTTGCCTGCTTCTTTTTTGCAACGTCTTGAATATACTTTGCTGCTTCCTCCTTCGTTTTCGCAAAGTACACATGTCCGCCTCTTTTTGATACATTTTCACTTAACTGCATTAAATAATAATCAAGATTTTCTAACGTATGTTGACGAATTTCTTCACCGAGTTCACGCCATTCTTCCCAGTTTCCTAATTCATCTGCTGCTTTTAAACGATTCGTATATAAGCGTGTTTGTGCAGAAGATACTGCTCCGCGCATAAACGAATCTTGAATTCCATCGCCAACGCGATCATTAAATTTTTTCTCACTGATTTTCATAGACATAGCTTATGTTCCCCCTTCATGAGCGACTATTCAGTACCTCAGCAATATGCATTACTTTTATTTCTTTTCCTAAACGCTCAATACGTCCGCCAATGTTTAACAAACACCCACAATCTGCACCGATTAAATAATCAGCACCTGTTTCCATTGCACTATCTACCTTTTCATCTACCATTTGCTCAGAAATTGGAGTCATCTTCACTGAAAACGTTCCCCCAAACCCACAACAATTTTGCACATTTGGTAACTCTCTCACAGTTAACCCTTTTACATTAGATAATAAAATTCCTGGTGCCTCTGTTACTCCAAGCATACGTGTCATATGACATGATTTATGAATAGTAGCAATCCCCGGTAAACTTGCACCAACATCAGTAACCTTTAAAACGTCTACAATGAATTGTGTAAATTCATATGTTTTATCAGCAACTTTTTGTGCACGTTTAGCCCACTTCGGATCATCTTTAAAAACATGCGGATACTCATGAAACATTGTCGCACAAGAACCAGATGGCGTAACGATATATTCTGCATCCTCGAAAGTCTCAATCATATGTTTCATCGCTTCTTTTGCCGCTTCTACATGGCCGCTATTATAAGCAGGCTGACCGCAACAAACTTGTGCTTCTGGAAATTCAATTTCACAACCTAAACGCTCCAACACCTCAACTGTTGCTTTGCCGACATTTGTTTCAAACATATCGACTAAACAAGTAACAAATAAAGTAACTTTCATAATTATTACTCCCCCTTTTTACAACTCCACCAACAAACATATGGTCATCAGATGACTAAGGAGAGAAGAAATAGGCTCAACCATGGCCTATCCTCTCCCTCTTCTAAAGAAAACGCTTACTTAATCTCTCTCTATTTTATCAGAAAATTAGATTTTTAAAAGATTAAATTAAGAATTTATATCGTTTCTACCTGTGACAATATGTTCTACATTTGTTAAATGATCTAGCATTGCTTGCTGCGCTAATTCTACATCTTGCTTTAACACTGCATCATATATAACTTGATGCTCTTCTATAAGTCGTTCTGATGTTGTTTGTTCACCATATAAAATAATGCGCCTTGATTCACCAATCGTTTCAGCAATCATCTCTGAAACATGATTCATAAGTTCAAGCAAAATGTTGTTATGCGAAGACTCCGCAATTCCCATATGGAACTGAAAATCTGCTTTTTCACCAGCTTTTTCATCTCCAACGCTCTTTGCCATTTCATCTAACCAATGCTTCATATTTTGCAAATTATCTTCCGTACGTTTTGCCGCAGCTGCTCGAACTGCCCCCACTTCAAGCACCTTTCGTACTTCTAATAAATTCAAAATATCTTCTTTCTTCATCAATAATCTATTGTTTAATGATTTTGTTAATGAAGAAGAATCGAAGTTCTTCACATATGTACCTTCTCCTTGTTTCATCTCAATTAAGCCCATTGCTCTTAGCGCACTTAGCGCTTCACGAACAGCAGATCTACCAACTTGAAACTGCTCAGCTAATTGATGTACAGGAAGTAGTTTGTCACCAGGTTTTAACGTACCATTTTTAATCATTGTTAAAATAGCTTCAGATACTTCTTCGTAAATCTTTTTCGGTTTAATAGATTTGTACTCCAGTTAAATCACCTCAGTATCTTCCAAACAACAATTGAAACGATTTATAAGAACTTTGCATCATAACTATTTTAGAACGAATTGGTAAGAAGTACAAATGTTTTGTTCATAAAATCGTCAAAATTCCGATATTTATTACATATTAATTTATATCTTACGTATAATTATTGTCTTCCATATAAAGAGCATGCCCTAAAAATTAGAACATGCTCTCCTCATCCTGTACTTTCAATTTAATACTAACCGTCGTACCGTCCCCTTTTTCACTTTCAATCCGCCACTGTCCATCATGTATATGAACAATTTGTCTTACAATTGCCAGGCCTAAACCTGTTCCACCATGTTGACGACTTCTCGCTTTATCAACTCGGTAAAAACGCTCGCCAAGGTTTTCTAAATGCTCTGTATCAATACCGATTCCCGTATCTTTTATGTTCAATTCACAGTAATCATCTACCTGCCTGAGCGTTATCATAATATCCCCGTTTTGATTCGTATACCGTATCGCATTATCTAACACGTTATGAAGCACTTGTTGCATACGATCCTCATCAATCATTACAATGATTTCTGGATTTAAATTTGTTGAAATACGAATTTTCTTTTCTATAAACTTAATCTCATACGTATCTAACACATCTTCAATTAGTTGTGAAAAAACGATAGGTTGTTTCTTTAACGGAAAATGTTCCCCTTCTAGTTGTGCTAAATCTAATAAATCATGAACGAGACGCTGCATACGATCTGCTTCTTTATGAATAAGCTGTGTTACTTTTTCCTGCTGTGGTCCCTTCGCTACACCATCTAAAATAGCCTCGCTATACCCTTTTATATAACTAAGCGGTGTTCTTAGTTCATGCGAAACGTTAGCTAAAAACTCCTTACGCTTTACATCTTCTGTCTCCAAAGAATTTGCCATTTTATTAAATGCTTTTCCTAATCGCCCAATTTCATCTTCAGAAGAAATTGTAATTCGTTCTGAGAAATCTCCCGTAGCCAAATGATTGGCAACTCGCTCCATTTGCGAAAGTGGTTTCGTAATAGCAATAATAATTTTTCTACCAATCCATATTGTCAGTAAAGTTATAGCAAGTGCTAACGGTGCTAAAATAAGACCCATATCATATATTAAGTCTTTTATACTTTTTAAAGGAATATAAGAATATACAATACCAACTAATTTTTTATTTTCTAAAACAGGGATGACAACCCCCATAATATTACGGTCAAAATGTTCCTCGTATCCTATCTTTGTCACAGTTTTTCCATCTAATAATGCTTGCCTGTCCCCTTCACTTATAAGAGAATGATGGTGCACATCAAATGGTAAACATGCGCTTAAATCACGTGGGTTCGATACGAAAAGAACATCTGAACTAGATATTTGATCAAATGCTCTTACTTTCTCTTCAAAAATTGATATTCCTTCGCGCTTATCATATTGCGCAGCAAGACGCTTCCCTTCCATTACTAATGAATCTTTTAAATTATCAACGTATAGTTTTTCATACGAGTATAAAGATACAAAATAAAGAAAGGAAACTGTTACAAATACAGCACATACTACTGTCAGCCAAAGCTTCTGTACCATCGTAAACATACGTTACACCTCAAATTTATAGCCTACACCCCAAACAGTTTGAATGTAGTTTCCACTTTCTCCAAGCTTCAAACGCATCGTTTTCACGTGCGTATCTACTGTTCTTGTGCTTCCGGCATAATCATATCCCCATACCTTTTCCAGCAATTGTTCTCGACTAAAAACTTGTCCCGTATGTTGGCAAAGAAAATAGAGTAAATCAAACTCTTTTACTGTAAGAGAAATTGGCTCACCATCCACCTCAATTTTCCTACTTTTTTCATTAATAAGGATCGGTCCAAACTGAAATTCCTCTTGTTGCTCTTGCTTTGTATAACGCCTTAATACAGCTTCCATACGAGCAATTAATTCACCAGGACTAAATGGCTTTACAATATAATCATCTGCTCCCATACGTAAGCCGTTCACCCTATTCCACTCTTCACCTTTTGCTGTTAAAAATATAATTGGTACATCTGACGTTTTTCTAATTTCTTTGCAAACTGAAAGTCCATCCATCTCTGGCATCATAATATCTAATACAACGAAATCATAATGGTCCGTTTCTAATTTTTTTAGAGCCTCTTTTCCATTTTCAGCTTCTCCCCACTCGTATCCGAAATTATCTAAGTACATTCCAACAAGTTGCCTCATATCACTTTCATCATCTACAACTAGCACCCTATATTTACTCATTGTCCTTCCCTTCTCTCTCTATGAGTTGAAACGGTCCTTTTCCGACTTTAATTGTTTGTTTTATTTTCAAATTCTTCATATCCATGACGCACACTTCATCACTATCATAGCTGGCTACGTATCCTTCTGCTCCGCTCTTCAAAAATGCAAATGGGTTCGATCCTACTTCTACAGAAGCCACCTCTTTATACGTGCTAACATCAAACTTTCTAAGCGTATTCGAACCGTGACTTAATGCATATACATACTTATTATCCTTCGTAATATTCACAGGCATAAACGGAGCGTGTAAAGAACGTACCATTTCTCCGCTCTGCAAAGAATACACTAATACTTTCTCATTTACCTGATTTCCATCACCATGTCCGCCAATCCATATTTCTTTCCCCTCTGGACTAATTGTCGCTCCCGTTGACGCTGGTGGAATCATAAAGGATTGCATCACTTCTTTTTTCTTTGTATCAATTGTCGTTAGCTTCGTATCATAAAAGTTTAATACAGATAACTGGTTATGGTACTCTACCATCGTTATTGGTCCTTTTCCTGTCGAAACATTCCCTGTCTCTTTTCCATTAATCGTAAAGAACCTTACCTTTTGGGCATTTTGATCGGCAGCAAATAATTGCTTTTTATCTTCTGATACGACTACATTTACAATGCCTTTTCCTGTTTTATATTTTTCCACTTGCCTTCCTTCTGCTAGTGAATATACATACATGTACTCTAACTGCTTACCATATACAAGTATGTCCTCACCATTTGGAAGTAGTGCAATCCCTGCCATTGGTTCGTTAAGTTCCCATGTCGTAATTAACTTTTTAGTATGTTTATCTACAAAACTAATACTACCTTCTTTTATATTCGTTGTTATAATAACACTTTTATCTTTAGCAATCGATGTATAGGAACTTCCTTGACACCCTACTAATAGAAATAAAAAACAGAGAAGAAAAACATACTTTCTCAAAAGATCCCCTCCATCTTCGGATGATTTCGTTATAATTGTAAAATAACAAATAAATGTGTGGAAAGTGTGAAATTTCCCTTTCCTACTTCATTTACATATATAATGTACAACAAATAGAATTTGAGGTGTGCCAATTATGCTTTTTCCTGATTTAGCGAATAAAATTGTACGAGAAGTACGCAGGCTAATTAAAGAAAATATTATTATCATTAATATACAAGGCGTTATTATCGCAAGTACAGATATAGAAAGAATCGGCCAATTTCATGAGGGCGCACTCCGCTGCGCAAAACAAAAGAAAACTGTCATTATTACAAAAGAGGATGAACGACGTTTGCAAGGCGTAAAGGCAGGTATGAATCTCCCTTTACTATTCCATGACGAAGTAATTGGTGTCATTGGAATCACAGGCGAACCTGAAAATATTTCACAATACGGAGAAATATTACGTAAAATGACCGAACTACTCATCCATGAAAACTACTTTTTAGAACAACTAGAACTTGAACACCGTTCTTATGAAGCATTTGTCTTTGATTGGCTTCAAAATACAGACTGGTCTCCAAGCTTTCTCGATCGTGCCAAAACACTTGGTATTGATTTATATAAGAAAAAACAACTTATTTTGTTCTCTATCGATCAAAATGACACGATGCTTCAGCGTAAGATTTGGCAACATGTACGCAATCTATTAACAAAGGAGCATCTATTTGTTCGCTGGGGAAATGATCGATTCATTTTATTTACAGCCACGAACTCCAAAGAGCAAACGTATCAATTTTTAAAACGATTAAAACAAGACTGTGAAACTTTATTTTCTATTCCTTTATATATCGGGATTGGACAATCCGTTATGCCAAGCAATATGAACTTATCGTATGAACAAGCATTACAAGCTCTTTCTGTATCACTTGAAACGAAAAAAATTGTATTTAATGAAGATTTACGTTTAGAAATGTGCTTACAAGATATTTCTGCGGAAACGCGGGAACAGTTTCTAAAGCGCACCATTGAAAACTTACTATCATCTCCTGAGCTTATGCACACTTTACGTTTATTTATCGATTATAACCAATCCTATAAACAAACAGCGGAGCAATTACACATACACATTAACACACTGCATTACAGACTTAAAAAAATTGAGGAGTATACAGGACTTAATCCGAAACAATTCAAAGACTTAAACATTTTATACTTCTCGCTCCTCTTATTAGATAATCACACAAAAAAGAATGATAAAACAGATTAATCTTTAGATGATTATACATAGAAAGAATCCCCCGACTTTTTTATCATTATAATGAAAGCACTGTGATAACGTTTTTTATTATGACTAATTACGTTAACAGTTTGAGGGGGATTTCCAATGTTAGAAAAAAAAATTATTGATTCATTCGTATCTATTGTTGGCGAAGATAATGTGGATACATCCAATATGGGGCGTTTAACGTATAGTTATGATGCCACTCCAAACTTCCAAGCAATGCCTGATGCAGTCATTGCTCCTCGTAATACAAATGAAGTAGCTGAAGTGTTAAAAGTATGTAACACTCATCATATTCCTGTATATGTTCGTGGTTCTGGAACAAACCTTTGTGCAGGGACATGTCCACTTGAAGGCGGTATCGTCCTTATCTTCCGCCATATGAATAACATTTTAGAAATTGATGAAGAAAATTTAACAATTACTGTACAAGCTGGTGTCATTACCCTTGATATTATTAAAGCGGTGGAAGAAAAAGGTTTATTTTATCCACCAGATCCAAGCTCAATGAAAATTTCTACAATTGGCGGTAACATTAATGAAAACTCGGGTGGATTACGTGGATTAAAATATGGCGTAACACGTGATTATGTGATGGGTCTTGAACTTGTCTTACCAAATGGTGATATGATTCGTACTGGTGGTAAATTGGCAAAAGATGTAGCTGGTTATGATTTAACTCGTTTATTTATCGGTTCTGAAGGAACACTTGGCGTCGTGACTGAAGCGATATTAAAACTTGTTCCTATGCCTGAAACGAAGAAAACGATGCTTGCACTATATGAAGATATTAATGAAGCTGCTCGTGCTGTTTCTTCTATTATTGCAAATAAAATCATTCCAGCGACACTTGAGTTTTTAGATCAGCCGACCATTGAAGTAGTAGAAGAGTTTGCACAAATCGGTTTACCAACTGATGTAAAAGCAATTTTATTAATTGAACAAGACGGCCCGCCTGAAGTTGTGAATCGAGATATTGAAAAAATGGCTAATGTTTGTCGTTCTATGAATGCAGTTGATGTTCGCGTTGCAAAAGATGAAGCGGAAGCCGATGCGCTTCGTACAGCTCGCCGTAGTGCACTGTCAGCACTCGCAAGATTAAAGCCTACTACAATATTAGAAGATGCAACGGTACCACGATCACAGATTGCTCCAATGGTTGAAGCCATTAATGCCATTGCTAAAAAATATAATATTCCTATTTGTACGTTTGGACATGCTGGCGATGGTAACCTACACCCAACTTGTATGACAGATGCTCGCAACGAAGAAGAAATGCACCGAGCTGAACAAGCTTTTGCTGAAATATTTGCGAAAGCAATCGAACTTGGTGGCACGATCACTGGTGAGCATGGTGTTGGTGCAATGAAAGCTCCGTATTTAGAAATGAAATTAGGTAAAGAAGGTATTGCTGCTATGCAAGGAATTAAACATGCCTTCGATCCAAATAACATTATGAATCCAGGAAAGATGTTCGCGAAGGACACTCGCAAAAGAGTGGTGGTTGAGCGATGACAACATTAAATAAAGAAAACATTCAAAAAGAATTTAAAGAACGATTAAGTGAAGATGAACTACTAAACTGTATGCGATGCGGTTTCTGCTTACCAACTTGTCCTACTTATATTCAATCTGGATATAAAGAATCACATTCACCACGTGGACGTATCGCATTAATGAAAGCAGTCGTTGACGGTTTAATTGAGCCAGATGAAGATGTTGAAAACACATTAAATGTTTGCCTCGGCTGCCGTGCTTGTGAACCTGTTTGTCCATCTGGTGTGAATTATGGGCATTTATTAGAAGAAGCTCGTGATATTATAAATCAAAACAAAAAGTTCTCAGTGCCAGTGAGAGCTGTTCGTAAAGTCGTTTTTGAAGGACTTTTCCCTCATCAAAATCGAATGAGAACATTAACAGGGTTAATCGGATTTTACCAACGTTCCGGTTTACAAACGCTAACACACAAAACAGGAATTATGAAGTTATTCCCTGAAACCCTTGCAACAATGGATCTCGTTTTGCCTAAGGTCCCTAAAATGAAAGCAATGAAAGATCGGCCTGAATTTTTACCTGCTGAAAGTACAAAGAAGAAACAAGTTGCATTCTTCACAGGTTGTTTAATGGATACAATGTTTTTAGAAACAAATAACGCAACGATGAAACTTCTTCAGTTAGCTGGTTGTGATATCGTTATTCCGAAAACACAAAGTTGCTGCGGAGCATTACACGGGCATGCTGGTGAGAAAAGTGGAGCAAAAGAATTAGCTAAACGCAATATAAAAGCATTCGAAGACTTAAACATCGACTATATTATTACGAATGCTGGTGGTTGCGGAGCTTACCTCGTAGACTACGATTACCTGTTAAAAGATGATCCACAGTGGGCAAAACGTGCAAAGCAGTTTGTTTCTAAAATTAAAGATATTACTGCTATTCTAGTAGAACTAGATTTCCATAAACGTAATGACTTACGACTCACGCCGCAAATTATTACGTATCAAGACTCTTGTCACTTACGCAATGTTATGCGAACATCTTCAGAACCTCGTATGTTACTAGAAGCAATTCAAGGCGCAACATACCGTGAAATGAAAGATGCGGATCGCTGCTGTGGTTCTGCTGGTATTTATAACATTGTTCATTCAGAACTATCCATGGAATTTCTAGATTACAAAATGGACCGTGTGCATGAAACAGAAGCAGCAACCATTGTTACTGCAAATCCAGGTTGTTTATTACAAATGAAATTAGGCATTGAACGAGAAGGTCTTTCTCATAAAATGAGAGGAATTCACATTGTTGATTTATTATTAGAAGCAATTGAAACCAGCTCGTAATAACTCGTAACATACGTAATAATAGGAAAACGGCTATCTCCTTCGTCTATGTAAAGAGATAGCCGCTTTTTTGTCCGCTACAACATTAAAAATATGTTACTTTATTATAAAAAAGAACAACAGAAACATTACAGTTTTGTAAAAATCAATCCAGTATATTCCTAAAAAAAACGCTCAAACCATTGATACAATAGGATTCCTCATTTTCAATATAGGTACATTTATCCAAAAACCCCCTCTTATAATCAAGTATAAAAATGCTGAAAATTCCTTTTATACTCTATGTTTCTCTTATTTCCCCCCCTTTCCCCTCTTAGGATAAATTAGGTAAATTTTAAGTCTATGAATTTTTTTCCATCTTTTTTCTCACAAAATCTATGCTACGATGAGTTTGTCAGTCAGACAGGCTGTCAAAAACAAATCGTGTGAAAACAAATTAAAACTTTATATAGGGGGACACACATCATGAAAAAGCGTGTTTTATTATCTGTAGCCGCTGCAACGGCTCTTACTTTAGGAGTATCTTCTCTAGATGCACAAGCTGCAACAGTACAACCATCTAACATAAAGGTTCAAAATATTCAGCATTCAAAAGTGATGATGAAGCAAATGAGCCAACAAGAATTACAAGCATTCTTACAATCTATGGGCGTTGAGTCATTAGCACAATGGCAACAAGGAAACTTCCAACCAAATTGCATTATTCCTGGTCAACAACCTACTGAAAATGTTGTAACTGAGCAACCGACAGCTAAGCCAGAAACTCAAAA
>NZ_JAKUFR010000055.1:0-34568 GCF_022663555.1 Bacillus cereus group sp. BfR-BA-01381 | reverse complement strand
AACTGGTAATTTGCTTCTTTTGATCGTCCTTATTTACATGAATGCTTTCCGAAGTAATGTTCATTTTTAAAGCTTCACTATAAATAATTAAAGAAAATAAAATTCCTGCAATAGCGCCAATTGACATGAGGATAATAGGAAGCCAGAAGGGATTAATAAAATTTAAAAGTTCTATCATTTTCGAATCAGAAAAGAGAGGAATCTTTTTTATAACCTCTATTAATTTAGGTGAAAAATATCCGATAACGCCTAAAAGGATTGGACTTACTATAACAAGTAATTTTTCTAAAAAACCTAATCCAATGACAGATACCTTTTTCATGTGTAGTTCATCCTTTCTAAATATATATTTTTTCAAAATCAGGGCATTTAAATAGTGAGTTTCTTCACCATTTTTATGAGCTCATCTGAGTAATTTTCTATAGATATAGATGCATTTGCCTTTAGCATTCTTTCTTCGATTGCTCCTAAAATAAATGAAGCTAATGTGTCAATTTGGAATGAGTTAGAAAACACTCCATTTTGTTGACCAGTCTTCAAAATATTTAATAACAGCGTTCTAAGAGCATCATCTTCTTCATCGTCTTCAATTCTGTAATAAGGAATATTCTCTTCATTTCTTGCATTAAAGACGATCTCAATTAAGGCAATATTATTTTTGTAATGAGTTTCTTGGTAAGCCAAATGTGCTTCAATAAAAGCTTCTAGTTTGTTTATTTCAGATTGGGCTAATAGCACTCGATTGCTAATAAATTCATGTTGTTTCTCAACTAAAAATTGTAATGTCCGATTCATAAGATAAAGCTTATCGTTAAAATGATAAGAAATAAGTCCAGTGCTAATCTTAGCTTTTTTTGCTACCTTCGTTAAGCTTAAGTTGTTATATCCAACTTCTTCTAACGTATCAATGCATGCAAGAATAATTTGTTCACGCCTAGCCTCTGCGATAAAAGAATCAGTCACGCTATTCAACTCCTGATTTATATAATTTGAATGTATAATCAAAAAACTGATTGGTCGTTCAATTAAATTTTAGTAAGAAATTAGAAGTATGTCAAATGCTTTATGCTTACATCTTGATAAGGCTAATCCGCCGATCGATGAAGCCCAATTCCTAAAACAAGCCCGTTTTTAAGTAAGCCAAGCTTCCTATTCGCCCTGAAAACATACTATAAATGGAATCCCCTCATTTAGAGCAAGGTGAACTTGTTATGAATGATACTAAAGGAGGAATAGAGTAATGAGCGAAAAGTGTGAACACAGACATGATGATTGTAACCGCAGACATGGGTGTGGCGGCGGTTTTGCGCTTCTAATCGTATTGTTTATTTTATTAATCATCATCGGTGCTAGCTGCTTCGGCGGAGGCGGCGGTTGTGGTTATGGTGGTTACGGCGGTTATGCTGGCGGCTATGGTGGATATTGCTGCTAATTATTAAAAACTATTGAAAATGGCCTTGTGCAATACGCACAAGGCCATTTTATTCACATTTTTATATGCTGTGATAATTTATTAATGTACAGAGAACGAATTAAGAAGAAGAAAATAATCTCGATAATCCCGAAAAAGGTGAGTACGATACATGTCTCTTTTAGTAATGAGAAAGAAAACATGCTTTGTAAAAACTTAACCGCAAATAATGTGTGAACACCAGCAACGATGTAAGGAACAAAAAATAAAATTCCTAATTGAATCGTTGCAGAGCGAAACATTTCCGATTCAGTTAAGCCAAGCTTTGTAATCGTAATATACTTTTGTCTTTCAGTTGTTAAGTCATTATACATACGGAAGTATAAAACACTAGCTGCTCCGATAAAGAAAATAAAGCCGAGAAATGTCCAAATAAAGAAAGTGGCAATTGAATTTCCTTTGCTGTAGCTTAGATCATCAGCAGCTGTATAAATAGAAAAAGGGGCTCGAGTATTTTCTCCCTTATGTTTTTCGTAAAAATCACGTACATCATCGCTAATGGTACGCGACATTTTTTTCGTCGGAATAATCGTGTTTTCCCAGTTTTCTACAAAATAATTATAAATCGCGATTGTCTCAATATGAGGAATCATATTTTCAATTGCATTATCTTGCATAATAATGAGATGAGGCAATGCAAAGGGTGGTTCTATTCCTTTATTAATAAAACCTTTAATATGAAATTCCTTTTTATTAGAGCCAAGTGTAATCGTATTTTGTTTAGCAAATGGATTTGATACAAGATTTAAAAGTTCTGGCGAATAACGAGACATAATATAAACTTGTGTAGAATCCAGAGTTATTTTCGGCCTCTTTAATTGTTTAGCGAGTGCGTTATAGTCACTCATTTTCATAAGAGCAACGTCTTCTTTTGAAGCTGTATCTTTTAATACTGTAGATTTGTATTTATTGTATTGAAAATTAGCATGTGTAAGCTCTGTTTCAATTGTAGCAGTGTGCTTTTGCTCTAGTGCACTTTCTCCTTCGGATATGTATGTGAAGGGGAAAGGATATCGTTCTAGTATTGATGCTTTTGTATTGTTATTAGCGGCAAATAACCCAATGATAATTGTGAATGCAAGTGCCGATAACATAGAAACGATAAAGAGCACATTAATATTGCTACGAGTACGGCTAGTTAAATCTGAAATCCATAACATATTTATTTGCTTCATATAAAACTTTCTTCGTCTTTTTAAAATCAAGATAAAGAGAAGAAATGTTTGGGAAAAGAATAAATATGTTCCGACTACTACGAGTGGCAAAATAGATAACATGATAAATAATACAGAGCCATTTTGTGCATTCTTTTCTGTTATGTAGCCTTGCGGATAACCAGCGATATAATAACATAATGCTAAGCAAATTAAAGCGAATATCGAGATGAGTATAGATGGTTTTTTTTCTTTATCGCCTTTTTTAGTCCCTTTAATGAGCTGTGTTGTTTTACGAGTGCGAATGAACATCGGTGTAAACGTAGATACGATGAAAAATAAAATAATAAAGGTTACGGTTGTAACGATAATTGCTTCTGTTGGCCAATATAAATAGAGGCCTTTTGCACTTGTTAATTTAGAAGTAACGAGTAAGAAAAAGTTAGAAAACACAAGACCGCCTTGAATACCTGCAAAGATAGCGAGTATTCCAATGATCATATTTTCAGTAAACAAAAGACGTTTTAATTGTTTTTGAGATATACCGAGAACAGTTAAAATGCCAAATTGTTGTTTTCGTACATTTAAAAATGTCCCAATAGAATATAAGAGAAAGAAGAACGAGAACAAGACGATAACAAACTGTGCCATTCCAGCTAAGTTCATGAGCGGATCTTGTTCCTGTAATTTATTCATAATCTGTAAGCGTGGATGATACGCGTATACAGTAAATGAAAAGAAAACCATGATAGAGAACGCACTACTTACAAAATAAGCGAAATATGCTTTAGAATTACGCGAGACATTTTTAAATGCAAATTGCCAAAATGTCATCCACGTCTTCCTCCTAGTAATGCTAGAACATCCAATATTTCTTGATAAAATTTCTCTCGGTACAATCCGCGGTGTAGTTCATTGTAAAGTTCGCCATCTTTAATGAAAATGACGCGGTTACAATAACTTGCTGCAAATGGATCGTGCGTAACCATTAAAATCGTTGCATCTTCTTCTTTGTTTAATTTCGTAAATAGCTCCATTACGTCAATTGCCGCTTTTGAATCTAAGTTTCCTGTCGGTTCATCGGCAAGTAGAAGGGAAGGATGATGAATAACAGCACGTGCTACTGCGGTACGCTGTGCTTGTCCTCCTGACACTTCAAAGATACGCTTGTCTAAAATATGATCAATTCCAAGCTTTTTTGAAATGTTATCAAGCTTTTCATCCATTTCTTTTAAAGGAACATTATCTAATGTTAAAGGTAGTACGATATTTTCACCGATTGTTAATGTATCTAGTAAGTTAAAGTTTTGGAAAACAAATCCTAACTCTTGGCGGCGGAAAATAGCTAACTTCTCTCTACGAAATGTGTGCGGTTTTTTTCCATTAATCACGACATCACCAGCAGTCGGAGAATCAATGGTAGAAATAACGTTTAAAAACGTAGATTTACCGCTACCAGATGGTCCCATAATCGCAACGAATTCACCTTTATCTACATGTAAATTTATATTTTTTAAAGCTGTATGAGGGACCTTTCCTTCATACACTTTTGAGACATTTTTAATGTGTAATACTTCTTCCATAATAATCACCTTTCTAATTTTAAAACTTAATGTGTTGTGATAATTTTTGCATATAGAAGGAACGAATTAAAAGGAAAAATAAAATTTCAACCGTTCCAAAAATCATCAGTACGACTGTAATCTCAGCGAAGAACGAGAGATGTAAAACTTCTTGCAGCATCTTTGTCGCAAACATCGTATGAATTGATGCCATAATGTACGGGACAAAGAAAAGAATCGCAAGTTGAATTGTAGCAGATCGTTTCATTTCAGCTTCTGTTAAACCAATTTTTGTAATCGTTACATACTTTTCTTGTTCATTTGTTAAATCTGTATGCATCCTGAAGTAAAGAACACTGCCAGCACCAATAAAGAAAATAACACCTAAGAAAGTACCAATTAAGAAGAACGAAGCGACATTTTGTTTTGTTGTGTATAGAGAATTGCTCGCTTCACTTGCATGGAAAGGCGGGTGCTCTGCCTGAATGTTGTTCCCGTCGGTATTAATTTTGTCTATGAATACCGCGCCGATGTTATTAGCTTTTTCCCAGTCCTTAACTTTAAAGCTATATACACTCATCTGTTTTGAAACAGTGGATAATGCTTCTACATTTTCATCAGATAGTATGAGCAATTGGTATATTAAGCGATTTGGGAATGGGTTATAACTTTTATATTCTTTCACTTGTAGTTGCAAATTGTTTTGCGTAAGTGTAAGAGTATTTTTCTTGTCTTTATTATGAAGCGTTCCAATAACTTGATCATCTAAGTCTTTCATAAGAATATAAGATTCATTCTTATTTACCGTGAGTGTTTCCAAATTTAAAGCCTTAGCAAGTACATTATAGTCACTTTGTTTAATTGCATAATAGAGCTGCGAATTTTCTTCCGCTGAAGATACTTCATATATATCCGTTTTAAATTGTTTATAAGTAAATTGCTCTTCATTAAATTTTTGTTTTAACCAGTATAAATGTTCATCCGCCAACGTATTTTCAGTATGTGATAAATATGTAAAAGGAAAAGGATTTTCTCTTACTGTATCGAACTTCATAAATTTACCAAAACCATATAAGAATGTAATCATAGTAAAAGCAAGTGTTGATAGCATCGCTACAATAAAGAGCATGTTAATGTTTGTCCGAATGCGCGCTGCTAAATCAGAAATCCACAGCATATTAATTCGCTTCATATAAAATGTTCTTCGCGTTTTTAATATACGAATGAGTAAAAAACTAATTTGTGAAAAGAAAAAGTATGTTCCAGCTGTAACAAGTGACGGAATGAGAAATATACTGGTGGCGGCGTACAAAAGCCCAACTAAGTCGCCGAGCGACATGAAATATAGCGGATTGGCTGCTAGTACGTATCCAGATATTAAACATGTCGCACCAAATAGAGAGATGAGCACAGATGCTTTTCTTTCTTTTTGTTTTGTTCCTTCTTTTAAAAGACGTACAGCCTTCCTCGTCCGAATGAGCATCGGCGTAAACGATGAGACGAGAATGAAGAGACCTAGAAAAATGATCATAGTTAAAATAATGGCAGCTGTTGGCCAATATAAATATAAACCAGGAACATGTGTAATCTTGGCAGTAACTAATAAAAAGAACTGCGAGAAGACAAGTCCAAGCTGAATGCCGAAAAAGATGGAAAGAACACCAATTAGCATGTTTTCTAGAAATACGAGTCTCTTTAATTGTTTTTGGGATATGCCAAGTACTGTTAAAATCCCAAATTGCTTTTTTCGTACTTTTAAGAAAGTACCGATTGAATATAGTAAAAAGAAAAATGAAAAGAATACAATGACAATTTCTGAAATTGTCATTAATATGTTCAGAGCAGCATTTACGCCTGTCATATGTAGTTTAGGATGAAATAAATAAACCGCAAACGAGAAAAAGATTGCGATAGAGAACGCACTGCTTACAAAATAGGCGAAATAAGCTCTGGCGTTTCGTGTGACGTTTTTAAATGCAAACTGCCAAAATGTCATTTGCCTAGCCTCCTAGTAGGGTGAAGAGGAAAAGGATATAAGAGATATCCTTTTCCTCTACTAAATACATTCATAAAATTTAACCATTCGTATACTCTGATAACTGTTGCATGTAAAAGGAACGAATGAATAAGAAAAAGACGATTTCAACTACGCCAAAAATAATAAGAACAGCTGAAATTTCTTTGAATAGTGATAGATCAATTACATCTTGGAGCATTTTCGTTGCGAACATTGTATGAATGGATGCCATAATGTAAGGGACGAAAAATAAAATACTAAGTTGAATGGTTGCAGATCGTTTCATCTCTTTATCTGTCACACCGATCTTAGAAATTGTTATATATTTCTCTTGTTCGTTCGTCAAATCTGTATACATTCTAAAATAAAGAACGCTCCCCGCTCCAATAAAGAAAATGACTCCTAGAAATGTCCCAATTAGGAAGTACGTGGCACTACCAGATGTGATTCTGTATAATGAACCTGCTGATTCATAGGAGTATATAAGGGGCCCTTCGTGCTGGAATTTTTGTAGATCTTTTTGTATTTTTCGTATAAAATCATCAGCAATTTTATACGTCTTTTCCCAGTTTTGTACTTTGTAATTGTACGCTGCTACATGCTTTGTTGTATGTGGTAAGTTATTAACAACAGTATCAGGTAAAATTAAAGTTTGGTATGAAAAATTAGATGGAATGGCCCCTGCTTGTTCATAGCCCTTTACTTGTAATTGCGTATTTGTGCTAGAAAGTGTAATAGACTTTCTATTGTAGCTTGGCTCAAATTCGCTGAATAAGGTTACATAAGCGTTACCTGTTAAGATGTATGCTTCATTTTCGTTCATGAATAGTTGTTTCATTCGCAGAGAAGCTGCGAGTTTATTATAGTCACTTTGTTTTATTGCATATATGTCATTATAAGTTGTTATACCTTCATCTTCTTTTAGTGGTGTTTCATATAAATCAGCCTTTATTTTTTTATAAGAGAAATTCTCTTTTTTTAATTGTTGTTCAAGCCAATTTAAATGATCGTCCACAAAAGGATTTGCGTCATAAGAAAAATAAGAGAATGGAAACGGTGAACTTCGCGTAACCTCTAGCTTTGTAAACTTTCCGACTCCATATAGGAACGTAATCATTGTGAAAGCAATTGTAGATAGCATCGCTACAATAAACAGCATATTAATATTCGTTCGGATGCGGCTTGCTAAATCTGAGATCCACAGCATATTAATTCGTTTCATATAAAACTTTCTTCTTTTCTTTAAAATATAAATAAGTAAGAAACTAATTTGAGAAAAGAAAAAATATGTCCCAACTGTCACAAGTGATGGGATCACAAAAATACTTGAAACCATATATATAACGCCTACTTGCGGGTTTATTGAGAAGAAATATTTAGGATTTGCAGCTAAAATATAACCACCTAATAAACAAATCGCACCAAATAGAGAGATGAATATGGATGGTTTTCTTTCTTTTTGTTTCCCACTATTATTCGTTTTTAAAAGGTTTACCGCTCTTTTCGTACGAATTAGCATTGGTGTAAATGAAGATACTGCAATAAAGAGACTCAGAAATACAATTGTTGTTAAAATAAAAGCATTCGTTGGCCAATATAAATATAGTCCTGGTAGATGTGTAATTTTCGCTGTTACTAATAAGAAAAATTGCGAAAAGACAAGTCCAAACTGCATGCCGAAAAAGATAGATAAAATACCAATTAACATATTTTCAGTGAAAATGAGTCGATGTAATTGCTTTTTTGATATACCTAAAACGGTTAACACACCAAATTGCTTTTTCCGAACTTTTAAAAACGATCCGATTGAATAAAGTAGAAAGAAGAAAGAGAACAAGACAATGATAACTTCTGAAAAAATCATTAATCCGGAAATTTCTGAGATCATACTAAAATTTTGTAATTTAGGATGAAATAAATAAACAGCAAACGAAAAGAAAACAGCAATGGAAAAAGAACTGCTTACGAAATAAGCAAAATAAGCTCTGGAATTACGTGTTACATTTTTAAAGGCAAACTGCCAAAATGTCATAATACGTACCTCCCGCTAGAAGGAAAATATGTAGTTTTATTGCAAAAAATGTATGAGAGTAAGTTCTCATACATTTTGCTAGCATATGTTGCGATCATGCTTCGGTCACCTTCTCCGTATGTTCTGCTTGATTATTTGCAGCGTTGTGGAAGATGATTTTAATCGTCGTTCCTTTCCCAACTTCAGAATCTAGTTTGACAGAGTGACCTAAATAATCACAAATTTTACTTACAATATAAAGCCCCATGCCAGTAGATTCTCCAAATGTACGGCCGTTTTTTCCAGTGTAAAACGGTTCGAATACTCTTCGAATATCTTCTTGCGGAATACCAACACCTTCATCACGAACTTCTAAAATAATATCTTTTCCATTTCGGTAAGCAGATAAGAATACTTTCTTTCCGCGCTCACCAGAGTAACGAACAGCATTTGTCATTAACTGATAGATGATAAATTTTAGCCATTTCGCATCAGAAGCAACCTTTAAATCAGAATGAACTTCTAAAACAGGGAAGACCCCGTTTCGAATGAATAGTTCTTTTAATCCATTAATATTTTTTGTTACCGTGTCTTTTAATGAAATCGTCTCAACATGGAAGTCTTCATGGAAGTTATTTAACCTTGCCATGTATAAAGCCATATCAAGTCCTTGGTTTAGACGCTCTAATTCTTTTTTGAATTTCGGAATTAAATGTTCATCTTCCATTTCGAGCACCATAAGCTGCATAACAGAAACGGGTGTCTTCATTTGATGCACCCAGTGGTTAATAAATAATTGATGTTCTTGCTGTTTTACTTCGTACGATTGTAGTTCTTTTTGGAATAGACGATACTGCGTGCGTACGAGTTCATTTACACCGTGAGGCATTGGAGCAGTTGCTCTTTCAATAAATGCATCTTCCATTTTTTCTGGTTGTTCACTTAATCTATGGTACATTCTACGATTGCGAACGTAACGGTAAGCGAGGAAACAAATAAATAAGTATAAGCTTAAAACGACGAAGTAAAATTTATTATTTTGAAATCCATCTACTGCATCATAAAGAACGAAAATGATACCGAAGTTTAATACGTACAGTAGAAAAAATGCAAAATGATCACGTAGAAATAGCTTCATGCTTATTCACTCCAAGTTGCGTTAAAACGATACCCAAGTCCGCGCACTGTTTCAATAGCATTTTCAATACCAAGCTCATTGAACTTTTTACGAAGACGCGTAATGTTTACGTTTAATGTGTTTTCTTCAACGAAGCTCTCGTCATCCCAAAGCGCAGCTAACAGATCTTCACGGCTCGCTGTACGAGGGAATTTAGATAATAACATTTCTGCTAAAATAGCTTCTTTTTTCGTTAAAAGAACTTGCTCAGATCCAAAATGAATTTCTGGGCGTTCCGGGAATAATTTTAATCCTTCTACTTCAACGATACGTTCAGAAATATTTGGCGCATAATCACCGTAAATACGGCGTAATTGACCTTTAATTTTCGCCATTACAACGTCGTAGTGGAACGGTTTCGTAATATAATCATCCGCACCGCTTTCAATCGCCATAATTTGTTCCATCTCACCAGCACGCGCTGAAATGAAAATAATTGGACAAGTAGATTCATGACGAATTTGACGGCACCAGTAGAATCCATCGAATTTTGGTAAGTTTACATCAAGTAAAACAAGATGTGGTTTCACTGTGTTAAACGATTCCATAATATCATCAAAGTTTTCAGTAACAACAGCGTCGTAACCGTACTTTTGAATATGAGATTGCAGTAATGATGAAATATTTGGATCGTCTTCAACGATTAAAATTTTATACATATGTATATTCCTCCTAAAAAAACAATTGTAGCTATAGTGTATCATGTGTTTCAAGTCTTTTCATTAAGTTGAAAGATAAGCTAGTAAACAGTATATGTCAAAAGCGTAGAAAGTAAAAAGGGCTTCTTATATAATTGACAATTAACCGAAATCATTTTAATATTTAGATAAATATCTAAATGTCTAATTAGTGAAGGGAAGAAAGACATTGAATCAAGCATTTAAAGCATTAGCAGATCCAACAAGGCGAAAAATTTTAGATTTATTAAAAGAAGGTGATCTAACCGCTGGTGAGATTGCTGAACATTTCAATATGACAAAGCCAAGTATTTCACACCACTTAAACGCACTTAAAAATGCTGAACTTATTCAAGATGAAAAAAAAGGTCAGTTCGTTATGTACTCTTTAAACACAACTGTATTTCAAGATTTATTAACTTGGGTGTTTACGTTTACGAATAAGGGGGAAGAGGGGAAATGAGAAAACATGTATTTCCGTTATTATTAATTGCTTTAACGATTATTGCATGGTGCGTTGCGTGGCCGAATTTACCAGAAGAAGTTCCGAGTCACTGGAATGTTTCGGGTGAAGTAGATGGACATATGTCTAAAATGGGAGGGATGATTTTTGATGTGGCAATTATGGTTTTTATATATGCTTTATTGACTGTATTGCCTAAGATAGATCCGAAGTATAAGAATTATGATAAGTTCTCTAAAGGGTATAATGTAATAAATTATAGTGTATTGATCTTATTATTTTTAGTAAATATCATTGGAATTGGAGCTGGATTAGGTTATGACATTCCAATGAATAGTACACCGCATATTCTTGTTGGTCTTTTATTTATAGTTATAGGCAACTATTTACCACAATGTAAACCAAATTACTTTGTAGGTATAAAAACACCGTGGACATTAAGTAACGAGGAAGTATGGAGAAAGACACATCGTTTTAGCGGAAAAGTGTTTGTTGTATTAGGGGTTATTATGATTTTAAGTATTTTTGCCCCCGTAGCGTGGAAAGGTTTCCTAATCATTGGAATTATTGTTGGGGCAGTAGGATTAACGATGGGATATTCTTATGTTGTTTATAAAAAAGAACTAAAAATGTAAACAAAGCAGCTTTTCCTTTCAAGGAAAAGCTGCTTTGTTTTTTTATCACTTCTTCAAAACCGGTATCCAAATTTCACTTTTAAAGTTTGGAGAGGATGTATCTTTCTGTTCATTCCACAATATTTCCGGTCCTTCCGCTAGTTCATAGTTTGAAGAAGGGAACCATTCGGAATAAATACGCCCCCACACATTTTGTAATGTGTCAGGAAATGGACCGACAGCTTCAAATATAGCCCACGTTGAAGCTGCAACTTCAAGTTGTGAGAATTGCTCTGGACAATCTTTAGTTGTGGCTACTCCAATGTAGTGATCGAGTTCGCCTTTTTCCTCCATTCTGCCTTCAGAAAAATTAGTAGAAGCACTAATGATTCCATTCGGTTCCATGTTTGAAAGTGACTTTAACGTTTGAATGGACTTTGGATTTAAACTTTTCCACATAGAAGCAATTTCTTCATTTACACCGTTAAATACAATCGGTACTCGTTTTGTAATACCTATAATTCGAAATGGTTCTTTTTCTTCAATTCGATAATTCATTTCGTTTCCTCCTTGGATGGATAATTGGAAGGTCATTGGTGAATAGGCTTTTAAGGAATGACTACTATTTCGGGCCTCTGAAGGTGTTATGCCGTGTAAGTTTTGAAAGGCACGAGAGAATGAATCTGGTGAGTTGTACCCATATTTGATAGCGACATCAATGACTTTTGCATCGCTATTTTTTAGTTCAAAAGCAGCGAGAGTAAGACGTCTACAACGAATGTATTCTGATAGTGATATGCCAGCTAGGAAAGAAAACATTCTTTTGAAATGGTATTCTGAGCAGTAAGCTAGTTTCGCAACTTCTTTAAAATTAATTTCATTTGTTAGGTTATTTTCAATATAGCGCATTGCAGCATTCATATTTTTAAGTGAATCCATATTATGACCTCCTCTGTACATAGAATAGCAGGAACGAAATAGCTCCACCCGACATTTCGTGCACAACTTTGTAGGGTACATTTTGTACCTTACAAAATTGTAATGTTCCTGTAAGGAGAATGAATGGATGGCATGATATCCCAATGCTATAGTAACAAAGTACTTTGATTCATTAGGTTAAATTTTGATTTCTTTGCTTACCGGTCTTACATAACTGTCATGTTTGTGTAAGAAACATCGATAGTGGAAAAAGTAGAGAATGTATATAGTGAAAATAGAGAATAGATGAAATGAGGGATGTCGAGATGAAAACAGTGTTAGAAGCAAAAAATATTGAAAAAGTATATGACACGGGTGGTAATAAATTTGCAGCGTTAAAAGGTATTAACGTACAAGTAAAAGAAGGTGAGTTCGTTGGAATTATGGGACCTTCTGGTTCTGGTAAGACGACTTTACTAAACGTTCTTTCCACAATTGATAATGCGACGAAAGGTGAAATTTTAATTGATGGAAAAGATATCGTGAAAATGAATGATGATAAGTTAGCGTTATTCCGCCGCGATCATTTAGGTTTCATTTTCCAAGATTATAACTTATTAGATACGTTAACTGTAAAAGAGAACATTGCGTTACCTCTTGCGTTATCAAAGGTGAAAGCGAGTGAGATTGATCGCCGCGTTCTTGAAATCTCAAAGAAATTCGGTATTGATCATATTTTAAGTCAGTTCCCATATCAAGTATCTGGTGGACAGAAGCAAAGATGTGCGGCATCACGTGCAATCGTTACAAATCCAAGTATGATTTTCGGGGACGAGCCGACTGGAGCGCTTGATTCTAAATCAGCAACAGATTTACTTGAAAGTATGAAGTCGCTAAATGAATATGACAACTCTACAATTTTAATGGTAACGCACGATGCGTTTGCGGCAAGTTACTGTAAACGAGTTATTTTCATTAAAGATGGTGAGTTATATAAAGAATTGCACCGCGGTGAATTAACGCGTAAACAGTTCTTCCAACAAGTCGTTGACGTAATGTCTTCTATTTCCGGAGGTATGGCTGATGACCTTATCTAGCATTGCCCTCCGCAACATACAGCGGAACTTTAAAGACTACTTTGTATATTTTGCATCTATGATTTTTAGTATCGTTATTTACTTTACATTTAAAGCACTGCAATATAATTCACAAATGGAAAAAGCTGCGGAAGCTTCTAAAAAAATTAGTGGAGCTTTCCAAGTTTCCAGTGTCATGCTAATTATATTCGTAGCGGTGTTCATTATATATTCAAACGGTTTCTTTACAAGGAAACGTAAAAAAGAAGTTGGATTATATTCCTTATTAGGTATTCGTAAAAGACAGATTGGTAAAATGCTCTTTTATGAAAATATGTTAATGGGATTAATGTCTTTAATTATCGGAATTGCGATTGGTAGCGTCCTTTCGAAATTATTCCTTGAACTGCTAGTAAGCATGATGGGATTAAACTTAAACGTTCATTTTGAAGTACCGATAGCTGCCATTATTGATACAGCACTTATTTTCTTTGTGATTATTTTGTATACATCACTTCAAGGATATCGTTTAATTTATCGCTTTAAGTTAATTGAACTTTTCCGTGCAGAACGTGAAGGAGAAGCAATGCCAAAAGGATCTGTCATTATGGCATTCATTTCAGTTGTCTTAATCGGTTCAGGTTATTTCTTAGCATTAATGTTCATGAAGGCAGTTAAATATGCAGACTTTATGGCAGTTGCACTTTATATTTTACTAGCAACAGTATTAGGTACGTACTTACTATTTATGTTCTTTACAGTATTCGTATTGAAACGTGCAAGAACGAATAAATCATCGTTTTATAACGGTATGAATATGGTAACGACGTCACAGCTACTATATCGTATTAAAGGAAATGCAAAGTCACTTGCGACAATTTCTATTTTAAGCGCGGTAACATTAACGGCAGTTGGTACATCAGTTACGATGTATTACAACACATTTACACAGTCAAAAGCAGTTGCACCTTACAGTTACTCTTATGAGAAAAAAGATGCAGAGCTTGATAAGAAAGTAAATGCGATTTTTGCAGAAGAGAAGAAAGATCACCCGATCAAAGATCAATTTGAAATTGAGACAGTTCCTGTAAAAGGGAAGTTTGAAGGAGACAAAGTTGATTTCATTCTTAACATGAACTATAGGATTTCAGAGAAATATCAGTTTATGTCTCAGTCAGAATTTAATAAATTTGCTAAAAAAATCGACGCAGAAACAGTGAATGTAGCTGCTGGTGAAGCATTTATATATGATAGTTCGTATATGGAAGGGCATGAGTTTAGTCCAAAATATAAAGGAAATAAAACGGTATTCCAAATTGGAAATGAAACGAAGACATTAACAATCAAGGATGCAAATAATACTGCAATTACAAACTTAGGTGAACTAGTTGTTGTCGTTTCAGATGAAATGTATGAACAAGCGAAGCAATCATTTGGAACACGCGTTGTAAAAAATATTGATGTAAAAGATGAAAAAGATAGTAAAGTGTTAACAGAAAAATTAACAAAAGTGATGCCAGCTGGTGAATCAGAAATGGTACTATCATTTAGAGATTTCTACACTGGTTTCCATATGGGGCTTGAAGGAACAGGACTAATGATGTTTATTGGAATGTTCTTAGGTCTTGTATTCTTACTAGCAACAGGTTCTATCATTTACTTTAAACAATTAACAGAAGCAAATGCTGATCGTGAGCGTTATGTTGTACTTCACAAAATAGGGGTCACAAAACAAGAAATGAAAAAAGCTATCGCCAAACAAGTAAGCTTTATCTTTGCAATTCCGTTAGTGATTGGAATTTTGCACAGCTTATTTGCACTAAAAGGTTTAGCAACACTAATACAATTTGAAATTATGATTCCGCTTCTAATTAGTATCGGAGTATACGGTGTTATTTATATTGGATATTACTTCTTAACGGTTCGTTCTTATTATAAGATTGTGAGTGCGAAGTAATAAAGGAGCAGCTATCGCTATAGGCGATAGCTGTTTTTTATTCTTCATAAAATCTTAAGAAATCTCCTCAATTTTTGTTAAGAAACGATAGTTATACTTAGAAACAAGTTAAAAACTATTGAACGAATAGGGAGATGGTTACATGCAACTCATAACATTCTTACACGAATTTATTAAACATCCGAAACATACTGGTGCAATTACGCCAAGTTCAAAAATATTAGCAAGAAAAATGGTAGATGTAATTGATTTTCATAGAGCGAAATGCATCGTAGAGTTAGGGCCTGGTACAGGGGTTTTTACGAAGGAGATTATGAAGAGAAAAAAGAAGGAAACAATATTTCTTCTTATTGAAATTAATGAAGTGTTTTGCAAAGAGCTAAAGAGAAAATATAAAGATGAGCAGAACGTCATTGTTGTACACGGTTCAGCTGAAAATATAAAGAAGTATATGGAAGAGTTCCATATAGAATGCGTGGATTACGTCTTATCGGGATTACCTTTTACCTCTTTACCAGAAGAAGTTTCAAAGCGTATTTTAAACAATGTAATGGAATCGATACAAGAAAACGGTGAATTTATTACATTTCAATATTCACTTGTGAAAAAAGGATTTATACAGCATTTCTTCCCTGAAATTACGCTAGAAAAAGTGTGGCTCAATTTCCCACCAGCTTACGTCTTTAGCTGTAAAAAAGAGCTAAGGAGAGCATATGCATAATGGAATTACATGAATTATTATCTTATATTGAACAATACGGTTATTGGGCTTTATTTTTCTGTTTATGGTTAGGTATTATCGGTATGCCAATTCCAGACGAAATGATTGTAATGAGTGGTGGCTTTGTCTCTTCACTAGGGATATTAAGTGGCATTCCTGCATTCTTATTAACATATTTAGGCGTTGTATCTGGGCTATCGCTAGGTTATATATTAGGGAAAATATTTGGTACAAAAGTACTTCATAAGCTAATGAAAAAGAAAAAGGCGAAATATCTTTTGAAATCTCAACAAATGGTAGAGAAATATGGTCATTATGCGTTAGTTACAAGTTACTTCATACCGGTTGTAAGACATATCGTACCGTATGTAGTTGGGATGAATAATATGTCATTTAAGATGTATGCTTTGTATTCTTATACGACAGGATTTGTTTGGACACTCGTTTACTTTGTGCTAGGTTCTTTATTTGGACAACATATTGAAAGTATTGTCGCAGTTGCGATAGAGTATGGTGTGTATTTTGGCGTAGTTGTCGTTTTGGTTGTCAGTTTGTTTTATGTAAAAAGAAGTGCAGTAGTTAGTAAATAGAGGGGCTGTTCCAAAATACATTTTTGGATGGCCTCTTTTGTTGTTTCTACTGTCAGTTTTTGTCGGTAAGTCGATATTCCTTGTCGAAACGTCGATATATTGAAAAAATCGTTGATATATTTTGAGTTGTGTTCGATATATTTGAAAAATCGTCGATATAATTTCATGTACCTAGATGTGATGCCAAATTTCTTCTGCATTAAGAAAAAGTTAAGAAACTGTACGAGTTTTTATTTGCGCTAAAAGGATTAGCGACAGTTATTCCGTATGAAATTGCAGTTCCGTTATTAATTAGCATCGGTGTGTATAGTGTTATTTACATTGGTTATTATTACGTAACGATTTGTTCTTATTTTAGGATTGTTAGTAAATAAAAAATGGATTCAAACTAAAAAAGCGTAAGAGAACATAGTGTAAATGATGTTCTTTTACGCTTTTTTATCATTATTTATATCCTAAAATATGCTCAATCTCATGCAAACTTAATTTACTTGCCTTAGCAATCGTTTCAAGTGGTATACCAAGATCATACATACTTTTAATCATTTGAATTTTCCCCTGTTGGACTCCTTCTTTCCGCCCTTTTTCTATACCTTGTTCTAAGCCCTTTGCTAAGCCTTTTTCCATACCTTTTTCCATACCTTTTTCCATGCCCTTTTTCATACCTTCTGTCTCTGCATGGGCGAATTTTGCGGCTTCATCCATTAAAACTTTCTCCCTTGCGTCATAGGCTTGTCGGAAAGAGGAATCTTGACTCATACGTTCCCACTTGTTTATTGCTTTTTGTAAAATAGGATCTCGGTTCATAGCAATATCCTCCAATAGTTTAGTTAAGTGTTCATCCTCATTTGCTGAAAGCAATAAAAGCCAACGAACAAATGGATCTTTCCACGGATTTATTTTTTCTTCATGCCATTGTGTTGTTAACTTTGGAATTTCTATAATGTGAATCTCTATGTCATCACTCAAGAGTTTCTGTTGTTGTGTATTCCATAACGTTCCAGTTGTATGAAATTCTTTGTGATCTAAAAACATTATGAAGTTCAATAAATTAATGGTGATGGTTTTACGAAGTGCACTGTAGGGCATACCTTTTTGTAACTGAGATGTGTATAATTTTCCCCAATAATATAAACTGCGTTTCATCATATCGTGATTATTATTAAGCTGTATTTCTACATTTACTTTTGTCCCTGTGTCTAATGTCGCTGAAATGTCTAGAATTGATAATTTATCATTTGCGTGTTCTCGGTGTAAATGTGGATCTTCTAATTGTAGAGAAGCAATAGGTGACTCTAAAGACTCTTGTAACATCGCGTTTAAAAAGGCAATGAGAATATCTTCACTACCATTCGTACCAAACAATTGTTTAAATGCAAAATCAATGCGTAAATTCACTAATTGTTGGTTGAACAAAGTATGTCCTCTCCCTTATATAAAGGTGCTTCTTTCCTTCATTTTATCTAAAAATAACTAGAGGATGCAAATAGACCCTTCTGCTATTTTTGAGTAGGATTATTATAATGTCAGAGGTAAGTGTAGCTATGTTATACTCTAGTGAAATTGAAAAGTTTATATTGGAATGAAGATGATACATATGCAAACAGATATTTTGAAACTATTAGCTAGAAAACAAAGTAACTATGAATTCTTCCAATCAGTAATCGCTGCAAGAAAGAAAAAAGACCCAAGCATCATTGTGAATAAGGATTGTAATACGCACTGGAACATTTGAGCGCAATTCACCATTCAAGCTCTTTATTATTTATCCCGCATTAACGCACAGTAAGCCCCCCACTGATTAAAGTTTCACTTTATTCGTGCCAGTTAGCCCATTTAGTATTTAACATATTTTTTTCTTCTTCTGAAATTATATTGTCTTTATACCAGGGCAGATGTTTACATGTAAAATTATCAGCTACCCTTACTGCATTATAAAAACCGTTACTAATAAATTTTTTATTGTAAACAGCAAAAGTCGTATCAATCCCAGCGTTGAAAACTTTAGGGTTATTGTATTTAGTTATAGGAAAAAGCCAATACTGCATTTCCCATTCTGTTACTGTACATTCCTCGTTTGACATGAGGTCCCAGTTGAAATTAGGCGTAGGTATAATGTCTAAAGCAAGTCCGGCTTTAAAGAGTGAAAGCTCAATTGTTAATTGCTTTAAATACTCTAAAAAGTTATCTGGCATTTTTTCATTAAAAGATAAATCAGGATCAGTTACAGCAAAAAAATCTGGAAGTAAATCGAAAATATAAGGAACGGCAAAAAAACGTGGTCCATAGTTGGCATTATTTTTCACTAAATTATATTTAGTTGATATTTGCTCATAAAAAGCAAGCAGAGCGGGAGCGGTTGAATTATTATCCCAAATCCATATATCTTCACTTTTTATCTTTTTGTTTTCTAATTGTTTTAACATATTTTTTACATAAGTGACATTATTGAAGGCTATCACTATTATAGGAATGTTGGAATTATATTTTAAGTTTTCTATATTAGAAAGACTTAGTTCGTTCTTACACTCGAACATGATTTATAACACCTCCCAGCAAAAATAAAATACACTGCATTAGAAACAACATTCCAATATATGCGTAAGTAAGAGGAATGGAAGCGGTGTGCGGCCTATATATGATGGAAGTAGGTAATGCCTCTTTGTTAGGGTAGTGTGAGTATATGAGTAGTTCAATTATTATGAATAAGGTTTATAATACGCATTGGAGAAATTAGATAGAGTTTGATTGTGGCTGAAAAGAATAGGAGAAAGAATAACAGATGAAAAGAAGAAGAAAATCCGGAGAAAAAATACAAATGAATCGCTTTACACTTACTTTATGCTACGGAAGTGAAGCACCATATTATTATTACGAGGTAGCACCTCATGAAAGAGAGGAACGCTTCCATTTAACATCAGATCTTTGCGTAATGGACGATGAACATTACTTTATTAGGGGATGTTTAGAACTTCCTATCATTGATTACCACGAAAATTTCATATGGACTGTGTGGATATCACTTAGTAAAGAAAGTTATGATGAAGTATTAGAAAAGTGGGACGAGAGAGGCAGAGAAAATAGTAATCCTTATTTTGGGTGGTTATCTGTAGAAATACCAATTTATCCAGAAACATTAAATTTAAAAACAAATGTACATATAAGAGAAGTTGGAATGGCACCGTATGTTGAATTAGAGCCAACTGA
Source organism: Bacillus cereus group sp. BfR-BA-01381 (assembly GCF_022663555.1). Taxonomy (NCBI): domain Bacteria; kingdom Bacillati; phylum Bacillota; class Bacilli; order Caryophanales; family Bacillaceae; genus Bacillus; species Bacillus cereus group sp. BfR-BA-01381. Next base: position 14,953 of record NZ_JAKUFR010000055.1, on the reverse strand, counting down.
GCATCCTTTAGCGATCGAACAAAGAAATGGAATTACTTTAGAGAGAGTGAAAGAAATAGAGGAAATGATTCAACGATATAACTAAATTAGAAGAGAAAAAAACGAGTGCTAGCACTCGTTTTTTATTACACAACCGCAGGATTATAAATCATCGTAAAGTGCCCTTGTAATACTTCAATATGACAAGGTGTATGCAGTGAGCTTTCTCCATCTGTATCTACTTCTTTTTCTTCTTCTGTTTCAATATGAATGGATTTCGCTTTTACGTGGAAGATGTCATTTTCGTTTGAGTCTTCAAATAGTTTCTTTCCGATATAATCTTTAAATGCTTGAATACCTGTTGATTTTACGACGAAAATATCAAGTGTTCCGTCATCACATTTTACGTTCGGAATAAAGGAAGGAATACCGCCAAGATATTCACCGTTTCCAACCATAACAAGGACAGCTTCGTCTTCATATACTTGTCCGTCGTACGTGATTTTAACTGGGAATGTTTCAGCATTTTTAACAGTTCGAATAGTGCTTAAGTAGTAACCAATTTTACCAAGCTTTGCTTTCTCTTCTGCATCGATATTGTTTGATACTTCAGATACGAGTCCAATGCCCCAGAAGTTTAAGAAGTGTTGTCCGTTTGCTTTTGCAACATCAACTGGTTTTACATGTTCCTTAGTGATAAGTTTTGCTGCTTCTGCAATGTTTTGCGGAACGCCGAGTGTGCGAGAGAAGTCATTGCAAGTTCCACCTGGAATAATTGCAAGTGTAGGTCTAGTTTCAAGAGGCGCTAAGCCATTTGTGCATTCAAATACAGTGCCGTCACCACCAAAGACGATAATTAAATCTACTTTACTAGCAAACTCTTGGCAATATTTCGTTGCATCACCTTGCTTTTTCGTATGAAGGATATGTAAGTCAGGAAAAGTAGCCGCAAGAGGTGGTACGATTTTCGCCAAATTTGTATGTAAGTCGCCTTGTCCAGCTTTTGGATTTACGATGAGGAGTACTTTTTCAAATTTTGTCTTTGTCATATTTCATCTCTCCCTGTTTTTTGTAATGGAAAGAAAGGAGCTGTTCTCATGTATTTCAGAACAGCTTCTTCCTATTTAATAGGGTACTAAGATTATCAGTTATTGTCGGTAAGTCGATATATTTAAAAAATCGCTGATATAATTTGAGTTATGGTCGATATATTTGAAAAATCGCCGATATAAATTTCATGTACTATCGATTTTTTAAGTTATACGATTATTCCGTTACAACTGAAGCGATAAATGGTAAGTTACGATATTTTTCTGCACAGTCGATACCGTAGCCAACGATAAATTCGTCTGGAATTTGGAAGCCAACATATTCAGCTTTTAAATCTACTTTACGACGCTCAGGTTTATCGAGTAACGTACAGAATTTGAGTGCCTTCGGTTTATGCATAAAGAAGTGATCTTTTAAGAAGTGAAGTGTTAAACCAGAATCGATAATGTCTTCTACGACAATTACGTTTTTTCCAGTAATATTTACATCAATATCTTTTAATAGTTTTACTTTTCCAGTTGTTTCTGTTTGATTTCCGTAGCTAGATGCAGAAATAAAGTCGATTGTCACATCGTTTTTAATGTGACGAATTAAATCAGCAGCGAATACGAAAGATCCTTTTAATACAGCGATGACTACGATTTCTTCTCCTTCAAAATCACGTTCGATTTGAAGTGCTAGTTCTTTTACTTTTTCTTGTAATTGTTCTTCAGAAATTAAAGTGTCTTTTATTTCAATATTCATTGGAGTCCTCCTACAGTGTAAAACTTGCGAACATTTCGACTGTAAAGGATAGAAAGGAAAAAGTCAAAGAAGATATAAGTTTTTTACAAAAATACCCACAAAATAGTCAGATGATATGATATACTGATTACAATAAAGAAAACGCTTCCATAAAGGGTGATTATGATGAAAAAGAAAGAGTATACAAGTGCAACATTTATAAAAGCATTACTTTTAACAATTGTCCTTGGCTTGTTAGCTTACATAATTGATGTACCAGCGATTCGGATTTCACTAATTGGAATGACTTTAGTATTAGGCGCAATTTCTCATGGTATGATGTCGCAGCTACAAGAAGCTGGACTTGATGATATGAAAGATCATATAGATAAGAAATAAGAGACCTTCACATATGCATAGTGAAGGTTTTTTTGTTTCTTACAAAAATGTAAGGTAGTTGTAAGGGAAATCGATAGTTGCATAGTAGTGTTTTGGATAAACTATGGGTGTAAGGTAAAAGGCAAGCATATTTTAGGTAAATTAAGTTTTAGGCACTCTATATGTGAAAAAGGAGTAGGAGGGCATGGAGAAACGTTGGACGACCTTTTCTTTTTTAGCAACTAGCAACACTGTAATGCTAGCTGGCGAGATGGATTTTTTGCACTTGTTTGATCGAGAAGACGATCATTCTTCTTCTAAATTTACAATGAAATGGAATAAATGGAGCGAAAGTTGTAGGTTGGAAGAAGAGGCCCCTAACGAAGAGCAAAAAATTATTTTGACAAACCCTATTAAAGCGTGGGTTGTTCAACGTCGTAAGTGTAACGTCAAAAATCACTTAAAGAAAACTGAGCCGAGACAATTAGTTATCGCTCCGGCCCGTTCTACTTCTAAATCACGCGAAAGTAACATGTAAATAATTGAGACACACACCCGAAAAAACATCGTATATATTGCGATGTTTTTTTATTTTTCTACAATGAAATCTTTAAATGAAATATATTTTATCTGCATCTTATATTTATATCTCTTGTTTATTCTAGTGATACATCCGATGCGAAGTGATGTAAAACGTATAGAAGGAGAGAAATGAAATGAAAAAGAAACTATTACCAATCTGTGCAATGGCACTTTTAACAGTAGGATATTCTTCAGTAGCAAGCGCGGATACTGGAACAGTAACGAAGGAAGAAGTGGTGCAACAGCAGCAAGATAAGGCTAAAAAAGAAGAAGCAATTAAAGTACAGCAAAAAAATGAAGAAGAGAAAAAGCAAGCAGCACAAGCACAAGAAAAAAGTGACATGGCTAAAAAAGAGGAAGCGATAAAGGCCGCGCCAAAGAGTGAGGAAGAGAAAAAGAGAATTGCACAAGAACAGTTAAAAAATGATATAGCCAAAAAAGAAGCAGCGCAAGTACAACAAACAAATGCTGCAACGAAAAAAGAAGTAGCAAAGCCAGCCGTACAAGGTGAAAAATTACCAAATACAGCATCTAATCATGTAGCAATGATGGCACTAAGTGCATGTCTTGTAGGGATAGGGACATTATTTGGTTTGAATCGTCGCAATAAAGTTAAGGCGTAAATAAAATATTGTCCTATAAAGAATGGGATAATTTCATATATTAAAAATGGTAGGTTATTCCTACCATTTTTGGCATGGAGGGATAAAACATGAAGTTACTCAATTATATCGGTATCATATTAATGGCTATAGGACTATGTATGGGATCATATTATGCTATGGAATGGTATAAAGGAAAAAGCTCTGCCGGGCAACTAACGAAAGAAGAAATAAAGAGCCTTAACAACATACAACGTAATCAAATTTCACATGAAACTCCCGTAACTTCTCAAGTGCCTTCTTCTCAAACAGAACATAAAGAAGGGGAAAAGGTTGCACTATTAAATATACCGAAAATAAAGAAGAAGTTTTCTGTATATTGGGGAGCAGATGATGCAACGCTGAAAAAAGGGGTTGGCATGTTCGTTAGTGATGTAACGACAACACCATCTGGAGGAGGTCATACGGTACTAAGTGGGCACCGGGATACTGTATTTACAGATTTAGGAGAGTTAAAAGAAAAAGACACCCTTGTTTTAGAGTATGATAATAAAACGTACACATATGAAATTCAAAAAATATGGATTACCGATGCAGATGATCGTACTGTTATTATAAAAAAAGAAGAACCAATACTAACACTGACAACTTGTTACCCATTTAATTATACAGGGGATGCGCCAGATAGATATATTATCGAGGCGAAGTTAACTGCTAGTTATTCAAAGTGAAATTATAGTTTCTGAAGGCGGGAGGGAGATACATAAGTTATGTCAAAAAATATTTTAATTGTGGAAGATGAAGATATATTACGTGAAATATTAAAAGATTATTTTTTAAGTGAGCATTATATAGTGTTTGAAGCAAGAGACGGGAAAGAAGCTTTAGTTGTATTTGAGGAAGAAGAGGTTGATTTAGTTATTTTAGATATTATGTTGCCGGAACTCGATGGGTGGTCCGTTTGCCGAAGAATCCGTAAAACATCCGAGGTTCCTATCATTATGTTGACGGCACGTGTAGATGAAGATGATACGTTACTTGGATTTGAACTTGGGGCGGACGACTATGTGACGAAGCCATATAGCCCACCAATTTTATTAGCAAGAGCAAAAAGGTTGTTAGAGAGTAGAAAAGTGACAAAGCAACTTTTAGAGAATGAAGATGATACATTATCGATTCATGGTATCCATGTCCATTTTCCGTCGCGTACTGTTACGATAGATAAAACAGACATTAATTTAACACATACAGAATTTGAAATATTAGCGTACTTTATGAAAAATCAAGGGATTGTTTTAACAAGAGAGCAACTCATTTCAAGAATTTGGGGATATGAATTTGCTGGTGATGACCGAACCGTTAATAGCCATATTCGTAATTTAAGGAATAAATTAGGAGAGAAAGCAAAGTACATTACAACTGTAGTACGAACAGGTTATAAATTTGAGGGGAACGTATGAGAAAAGGGATTGTACTAAAATTATTTATCCTCACAACAGCATTATGTATGTTAATTTTAGCGACGATATTTATTGGACAAACGATATTTTTTAAACAATATTATGCGAATAGAAAAGTGGAAGATATTAAATTGAATTTAAATTCCTTTGAAAAGAATTATTTGAACTATGCAGGAAGTGTAGAAGGAATTCAGAAGCTGGAGCAAGACTTTTTAAGAGAAAATAATACGTGGATTACGACATTAGATCAGAACGGGAATTTAAAACATGCAGATGATTTTTATTTTGAGGTAACGATAAATCGTTGGCAACAAAAGAGATTTGGACAACAAATATTCAAAATTCCCCTATACAATCTCGTCAATATAGAGGAGATTGATAATAAACCATCAAATCAGTTTTTAGGCCAAGAAATTTATTTTTCTGGAGTGAAAAAAGAAGATCGTTTTATTCCATTTTCTTTCTCTCTATCTAAGGAGAATTTAAATGGATTGAATAAACCGTTAGAAAAAGCATTTAAGGAGAAGATGAAAGCAGTTGGGGAACAAGTTGGTAAAGAAAAGAAGCCGGCCGTTCAGGAACCAGCTGCTCGAGAACTAGATGCTGTCATAGGTGGACGTATTACGAAAGTACAATTCCCAGATGTAAAAGGACCCGTAAATCCAATTTATAAAAATACTTTATTTTTGGATAGTATAAAAGAATTTCAAACAGATGTAGTACTAAAAGAGAGTAATCAAATCGAATATTCAACAAAGACAATGGACTATGAAAAAAATGATATAAAATATAAATTATTAATCAAGCCAACAAAAGAAAAAGATGGATCAGTAACTTATATATATGCGATGGCGTCTTTACAGCCTGTAGATGAAGCTGTACAAATGGTGCAAGATTACTACATTTATATCATTGCATTTGTAGTTGTTCTTATTTTTTTAGCGTCATTCTATTATTCAAAACAAATTGCAAAGCCGTTATTAAAAATAAATGATACAACGAAGAAAATAGCACATTTAGATTTCACAGAACAAATACCGATTACTTCAAAAGATGAAATTGGTGATTTATCGAAAAATATTAATGTATTATCAAATAAACTCCATTCCCATATTGGGCAGCTAGAACAAGATATTGAAAAGGAAAGAAAATTAGAGAATACGCGGAAAGAATTCATTTCTGGTGTTTCGCATGAACTAAAAACACCGCTCAGTATTATGAAAAGCTGTATTTCTATTTTAAAAGATGGAGTAGCTGAACATAAAAAAGAGTACTATTTTGGGGCGATGGAACGAGAAGTAGATAAAATGGATACATTAATTTTGGATATGCTGGAGTTAGCTAAATTTGAGTCAGGCACATATAAAATGAAAAAGGATCCATTTTATATTGATACAGTAATGGATGATATATGTGAACACCTTTCTGTAGAAATAGAGAAAAAAGAACTTCATGTTCATAAAAATATAGGTCCATTTGAAGTAGTCGCAAATCAAGGCCGGATTGAACAGGTCATCGTGAACTTCATTACGAATGCAATACGTTATACACCAAATAAAGAAGATATTATTATTTCTACAATAGATGAAAAAGATCGGATAAAAGTATGTATTGAAAATAAAGGTACTCACATTGAAGAAGAGCAATTAGATAAAATTTGGGATCGTTTTTATCGCGTGGATGCAGCTCGTCAGCGTTCACAAGGTGGGACGGGGCTTGGACTTGCCATTTCAAAGAATATTTTAGAACTACATGATGCTGAATATGGGGCAGAAAATACAGAAGATGGTGTGTTATTTTACTTTTATTTACCGAAAAAAGCGTAGACAATATGATCTACGCTTTTTTAAATTATTTTCATATTATCTTTACCTAATCTTTATTTTTAAGCGATATAATCTGGTTAGAAAATGAGGTTATGTAAGGAGTCGATGAACCGTGCATAGCAATTGGCTAAGTATAATGGTATTTATTTTCTTTTGTGCATTTATTGTCTTTTTAATTGATATTACGATATGAAAAAAGAGCGCTTATTAAGCGCCCTTTTTTTGTGTATTCATTTGATAAGCACTGATGCTCTTGAATAAGCGTGGTGAAGTAAGGAATAAAAATATAAGTAAAACGGTACATAAAATATAGGAACCAATCATTGTACTACCATTTACGATTAATGAATATAGCACAGCTGATTGACCTTTCGGTGCATATTGTCCCCAGAAAATAATACCGGCAATAAAGTGACAGAAATAGCGAGCAAAGCTACCGATAAATGTAGCAAGGATAATATAAGCAAGGACTTTCTTACCTTCGTTTTGTTTTGATGAAGGTTTGTCTTTCCGGCTACCTAAACTGGATTGTTCTAAGTTATTTTCATTAGACGTTAAAAGTGCTTTTTGAATTGGACGATAGAATAAGCCAGCAAATCCGATAAAAGCAAAGGCAATGAAGTACTCAATGAATGCTTGAACAGGTGTTAAAATGTAAGCATCTCCCACGACAATTTGTAATAGTCCCCAAACTAAACCACCTAAGAAAGCTGATTTAAAGCCCCAGCGGTATGCAATAATAAAAATAGGAATCATAGCAAATGAAATGGAACCGCCTGTTGGAAGTTTGATTGATAATGGTAAAATGTCGATGACCAGGGCGAAGGCTGCAAGAATAGCAGATTCGATCATCGCTTGTAAATTGGTGTTACGCATGTTGTCTCCCCCTAAATCCAAGTTGTACAAAAAAGAATAGATATCATAGGAGGATACGAAATACGTAAATAAAAAAGAGGTATGTATTTCGGACGTTTGCACAATCCCTGCGTTAGCATTAACTAACAGGTTCGAAGGGTCGGAACGAAGTGTTCCCTCTCAGCGGCATGGCTCCCCCAGTGATAACGAGATTCTTTATTTGCTATTGTTTATTGTAAGCGAAATGGATGAGAATGGCAAACGAATACAGTATGACAATAATTGAAATAGAATTGTAGCGAAATGTTAATAAATATGAAGCAAAAGGGTATAGTACAAGAGAAATTGGGTGTGGTATAATTTTTTTGAAAATAATTATCATTCTCTTCTGAGGGGGAAGGTTATGAGCTTAGTAGATATTAAAATTGGAGAGAAAGTGTTAGTAAAAAGTATTCAGTCTTTAGATCAGCTATTAAAGCGTAGACTAGCTGCTTTCGGTCTTGCTGAAGGAAGCGAACTTCGCCTGAAACAGAAAGCGATGTTTAAAGGTCCTTGTACATTGGAGTGTCGTGGACAGTTAATTAGTATTCGTCATTGTGACGCGAAAATGATAAAGGTGGAATTAGCGTGAATAAGGTAGCTTTGCTAGGGAATCCGAATACAGGAAAAACATCATTATTTAATGCACTTACTGGTTCTTATGAGTATATAGGAAACTGGAGTGGTGTAACAGTAGAAAAGAAGGTTGGTAAATTAAAAGATAAGCAAGGAACATTAATTGATTTACCAGGTGTGTATGATTTAAATCCAGTTTCGCGTGATGAAGGTGTTGTAACAAACTTTCTATTAACAGAAGAATTTCAGCATATGTTAAATATTGTAGACTCTTCGCAGTTTGAACGAAATATGCATTTAACGTTGCAATTACTTGAATTTGGTAAGCCTGTTTCAATTGGTTTAAATATGATTGATGTGGCGAAGCAAAGAGGAATTGTCATTGATGTAAAACGATTATCAGAACTATTAGGTGTAACAGTCGTTCCTGTCGTTGCAAGAAGTGGAAAAGGCTGTGAAGAACTGCTTGCGACTCTTAAAGAAAATGACAAAAAAGAGAAAAAGCCATTCCATATTTCATATGGTGTACAAATGGATGAAGGAATTGGAGAAGTAATTTCTCTTTTAGAGAAAGCGAATTACGAGCATCCGAGATGGTTAGCACTTCAATTTTTAAGTAATAACGAAGTAGTAGAAAAAGAAATGAAAGCATTACCAATTTATAAGGAACTCATAGCCATTCGATCTCGCTTAGAAGGAAAACTTGATTGTACGTTAGAAGAGCACATTTACAAAACTCGTGAAGCGTATATTGAAAAGTTAAAAACAAATGTTATGAAGCATGAGAAAGAAGGAAAAATTCCTTTTTCAGAAAAAATTGATAGATTAATTACACATAAAATTTTAGGACTTCCAATCTTTTTAGCAGTTATGTTTTTTATTTTTCAGGTTACGTTTACGTGGATTGGGACACCTTTATCCGATATGTTAGATGAGTTTTTTGGTGGACAGCTTACAGATTGGGTGACAGCTGGGCTTACAAGTGTTGGAGCTTCTGATTTTATTCAAGCACTCGTTACAGAAGGTATTATTGCTGGTGTTGGTGCTGTATTAGTATTCGTTCCACAAATCTTTGCACTATTCTTTTTCATTTCATTATTAGAAGACTCAGGATATATGGCGCGAATTGCAGTTGTTATGGATCGAATTATGGAGTTCTTCGGTTTAAACGGAAAAGCGTTCATTCCGATGATTATCGGTTTTGGATGTAATGTTCCAGGTATTATGGCAGCGAGAACGATTGAACAAGAAAAAGAACGTTTACTTACAGTTCTTGTAACACCGTTTATGTCTTGTTCGGCACGTTTACCTGTATATGCATTATTTGCGGGAGTATTCTTCCCTCAAAGTCAGGCAACTGTTGTATTTTCTTTATATGTAGCAGGTATTGTTCTGGCATTACTTGTTACAAAAATTATGTCTCTTACCATTTTGAAAGCGGAAAAATCTATTTTCGTTATTGAACTACCTCCTTACCGCGTGCCACAAGCGAAAACGTTATGGCTAAGTACGTGGGAGAAAGGGAAGGGATTTGTTCGTAAAGCAGGTACATTTATCTTTGGTGGTTCTGTTGTCATTTGGCTATTAAATTATGCAGGTCCATCAGGATTTGGTGTTGATATGGGAGACAGTTTCTTAGCAATGATTGGTGGATTTATCGCACCACTATTTGCACCACTGGGCTTTGGAACGTGGCAAGCTGCAGCATCCCTTTTAACAGGATTTTTAGCGAAGGAAGTGGTCGTTTCTACAATGGCCATTATTTATGCGGTGAAAGAAGATGTGCTTGGAAATGTGATGGGAGCACATTATACAGCATTATCAGCTTATGCATTTATGTTCTTTATTTTATTATATGTTCCGTGTTTAGCGACAGTAGCCGTTATTAAACGTGAAACAGGATCAGCGAAGTGGACGATTTTCTCTGTCGTGTATCCACTCGTTGTTGCTTATGTATTAACGTTCATTATATACCAAGTTGGATCCTTACTCGGATTCTAGAAGGAGATGTATTGTGATGATGGTCAATATTATAATTGGAACTATCATTTTTGGTTATGCAGCATACACGTTAGTTCATTTTGTAAAGAGAAGTAAAAAAGGAAAATGCGCGGCATGTTCTTTAAATAAGTCATGTCAGTCGAATACTTGTAGTCCGGATATGGAGCAAATTGCCCATAAATAGAAAAAAGCTTTGCGAATTTGAATTGAACCCAAAAAGTTAGACAAATATATTAAGCAGCTATTAAGGATTGCCCTCTGTATTGCACAGGGGGCAATCCTTTTAGTTTTGTTTTAATTCTTTTATGATTGTAGTAATCAATATAAATTTCTAGTTCTTCCTTAAATTGTTCCATTTACTGCTTGTATTTTATCTTTTGAAGAAAATTTAGCTCTAAAAAATGCACCTCCAATTGTTAATTATGTGTCTAACAATTGGGGTGCACTTCATTACAGGCAGTCTTTTTAATCTACTTCAATATCTCGGCCTTCTGTCATCACTTTATTTCTCCAAAGCAAAAGTAATCTCCTGAATTCTGAAGTTTCTAATTTACATTGATTATTTGGTGGGCTAATGTAATAGTTAATCGCGCTTGTATATTTAGGTTCAATAAATACAGCTGCAGCATTGTATTCTAGTTCATAACTAGGGTACTTTCCCTCTACGACATGGTCTAAAACTTCTATGTATTCATCCGCTTCATCTTCATCTAGGTTTTCTATAAAGTCAGATACAATAGCAATTTCTTTTGGTAAACGAATTCTTAGTCCACCAAATGGGTCACGCCAAAATTCATGTGAATAATTCATTAATACAACCTCACTATCTTCTCGTATATTTTGGATAAGCAGTGGTAATTTCTCCATTTTCAATAATCATCTCAACCTTAAATCCAGAAGAAGTTTGCCCTACGTATTTATTTGGAGCGATTTGAACACGATTGGTATATGCTTCTTTAATAGAATCAACTACCTGGACTCTATTCCAATCCTTAGGGAAAAATGCACCTCCAATTGTTAATTATGTGTCTAACAATTGGGGTGCACTTCAGCTTTTTTTATTACTTTTTAATTTTTACAAGTTGAGAAGCTTCTACACCATTTTTTCCAGGGAATTCTTTACTTGGATCTTTATCGAATTTTAATACCCCAACAGATTTTTCATCACCTTTTACATTGCTGTAAGTTGCGTTATCAACAATTGCATACATATCTGTATATGCACGGCCACTACCGATAATTGTGTTGCCTTCATATTTTAATTTTGCCCCATCAAGTGTAGCATTTTCTACTTTTTCTTTAGCAAATAATACACCTTGCTCTGCTGTTACAGCTGGTAATTTATCAAGTGGTTTCGTGTTGTCTTTTTCATCTACTTTGCTAAGTAACTCTTTTTTCACTAGTTCTTCGCCGGTTTTCTTATCCATTACAAGAACTTTTTTGCCATCTAATGTTGTCATTTTCATTTTATAGAAGTCTTTTTCTTTCACTTCTTTTTTATTTTTATCCGTAATTTGTTGAACTTGTTCTTCTGATCCGTACAGTACAAAGCCGTTTGCTTTCTCTCCTAATAAAGAACAACCTGATAATGCTCCGAATGAAATTGCTGCTGCTAATCCGATTCCTACTAATTTTTTCATGACGATTTCTCCTTTTATATGTTTTATAGTCAATACAATTTTTGTATTAGTTTTGAAATGATGAGAAGCTTGTTTGTCGCTTCTGGTATTAGTGTATAAGAAATAGGGAGACGTAACTATCGAGTTAGCTTACAGTAACATTACAATAATGTAATTTAGTGAAAGTACATAAAAATGAGTCAATTTTGAAGAGAATTAATGAGAATATATTAGGAATACAATGTTTTGTAGGTAATGTCATATTATATTGGCTGTATTTTGGAAATAACATGTAAGGACATATTAGTTTTGTTATAATAAACACATAGGCTGTAAAAATGAATATTCTTTACTGTGAAGGGAGATTCTTAAGTTTTCCAAGTAGTGAATTTGAAATATGAGGTATATCATAGGAGGAATTTAGATGTCTGTATTTAAACGATTAAGAGATTTAACAATGTCGAATGTATATTCATTAATTGAAAAAGCGGAAGATCCAGTTAAGATGACGGATCAATATTTACGTGATATGCAAGCGGATGTACAAGAAGCTGAGAAAAGTGTAGCAGCTCAAATTGCGCTTGAGAAGAAATTCAAAATATTATTTGAAGAGCAAGAAGCACTTGTGAAAAAACGTGAAGAGCAGGCTCATATGGCTGTTCAAGCTAACAACTTAGATCTTGCGCGCCGTGCATTAGAAGAAAAACAAAATGCAGAGCAAAAGATGAATGAGTATAAAGCAAGCTATGAGCAAAACAAAGCTGCTGCTGATAATCTTCGCCTGAAGCTAGAAGAAATGCGTAAGCAATTAACAGAGCTGAAAAATAAACGTGAAACACTTGTGGCACGTGTAAATGCGGCGAAAGCACAAAAGAATATTAATCAGGCGATGTCTGGATTTGATTCAAACTCAGCAAAAGCTGGTTTAAGCCGTATGGAAGAGAAAGCTCTTCAATTAGAGGCTGAAGCAGAAGCAAGCGGTGAAGTGTACAAAAAAGAAAAATCATTAGATGACGAATTCGCAAGCTTAAACAAAAATTCTGCTGTTGACGATGAATTAGCTCGTATTATGAAGCAGTATGAGAAATAATATAGAATAGAGACAAATGAACCGACATGTCTAAACAAATTCATGTCGGTTTTCTATTATATTTAGAGGAGGTTTTGCAATGACATGGACAAATGTATTAGCCATGCTTGTATGGACTGGAGCGAGTGCAGTACTTTTATTTGCAATTATGTGGGTTGATTCGATTTTTACAAAATACAATGATTTAAAAGAAATAAAAAATGGGAATACAGCTGTAACAACTCGTTTCGTTATGAAATTATTCGCGCAAGGGTACATTTTATCTCAATCGATAACGAAAGCAAATGATTTATGGCAAGCGCTACTTGCATCAGCAGTTTCTTTCGTTATTTTATTAGTGGTAGAAATGTTTATCGAATTTGTGTTAAAGAAAATGGCTGGTTTAGATTTAGAAGAAGGTACGAAAGAAGGCAGTGTTGCTCATGCGATGTTGGCCGGATCATTACATATTGTTGGTGCACTTATTTTAGGTGCTTGTTTATAAAGAGAGAAGGAGGGGTAGCTCATGAGTTTATTTAAACGAATTAAAAATATAATGAAAAGCCCAGAACCGCCGAAACCAGAGAAAAGTTTGTTAACGTTAGCTCCTGGCGATATGGTTGAAGTTTCATTAGTCATGTATGAATTAATTGGGAAAACGAGTATGCATTCTCGTAAAGAAATTGTTTTAACGCTGCAAGACGGGAAAGATATTCGTTATTTAAAAATTGAAGACCGTGAGAATACGTATTACAAATTATATACACCAATTGATGGTCGTTTAGATTCGATTGATGAAATTCCGACGACAATTGAAATGGATGATACAGAGTACCATATGGAAGAGCAATATAACGGACGTGTTGTTGTGATGGGGAAAACACCATTCTCAGCTTCAGAAGAACAGTATGTATGGGAGTTCCAATCGGATAATCGAAAATTATTACGTATTGAATGGCAAAATGGTCGCACAATGATGTATGAGGGAGAAGCAATTATTCCTGCTGATGTACAAATTATAAGAGCAACGTAAGGGGGCGTAATCATGTCAAACCGATTGTTTACCATGATTAAATCGTTCGTGATCCCTATACTTGCTATCGTTACATTACTTGTTGTTGCTGGATATGCCTTATCAGGTTGTCAGGGCGGGCAGACAAAGTCGATTCAAGACCGTTATCCGCTTGAATCTGTCGCAAAGGAAGGTAAACAAGAATCTTACGTGTATAGGGCCGCCAATCGGTCAGTTCCTGAAGTCGCGAAGGAACTCATGAATGAAAGAGAACCGAAGCAAGCATCTAAAGAAGATGAAAATCAAATGTTCCTCGTTTATTCTGATAAGATTTATAATCTGCAAAAGGATAAAGAGAAGCCATCTGATACGTTAATTGAAATAAGTAATAAAGAGTTTGTCCGTCAAAATTACCAACCGTCCTTCCTGCAAGGATATATTATGGGTAGTATATTAAATGATATATTCGGTTCGCGAAAATCATCGTACGGTGATTATCGCGGATATAATGACCGACAAAATCATAAACCAGTTATTCCAGAGAGACCGCCTACGAAAGAAGAAAAGAAAACCCCGCCTCCAATTACGAAGGAAGGGAAAGGATCTATCATTAAGCGTGGCGATAATGTAGATTCAAAATCTTCTGTAGGAGATACAGGAAGTATTACGAAAAAAGGAAGCAGCACGCCTCCGCCTTCTACTGGAAGCAAAGGGAAAATAACGAAAACACCAGGTGGTTCGAGCGGATCAGATGTGAAGCCGAAATCATCTATTAAAACGCCGCCAAGGAATACATCTCCTCCGAAAACGAGGGTCGGTGGTTCAGGAAAGATTACGAAGAGAAGATAGTAGAGAGACCGAAAAGTGGAATTTGCTTTTCGGTCTTTTTTTGTGGGAATTAATTCCTTATAGCTGGTACAATGAATTTATAAGGAGGAGATTATTATGACTATGTATAAAAGATTTAGTGTAATTATGTTCCTCGTCTTATTCTTAAGTTTATTCATTAGCACAACGATGAAATTTCACTTTGTAGTAGGTATTCTATGGATACTATGTACATGTACTCTTTTTCTGTATGTTCCGCTTCGTTTCCAACAAGAAGTGCCAGCCTTTCAAAAATACGTGGCATGGATTAAGAGCGGGGGAAGATGGGGGGAGTAAAAATATATCAGTGATTAT
>NZ_JAKUFR010000054.1:0-36110 GCF_022663555.1 Bacillus cereus group sp. BfR-BA-01381 | reverse complement strand
CCTCCTTCTCCATAGCATGCACTAATTTTCAATTTTTTGTATTTGAAATTGTTGGTTGGTATGCTTTGTGATACGATAAAAAGAAGAATGCTTAGAGAGGAAGTTAATGATGGAGCAAAAGCAAGAGATTCATGCTACGGTGAGCATTAATAATGTGCAGTACGAAGTAATTAAAAACTTTCGTGACGGTTTTAGTGAAGAAGCATTTAAAGAGCGCTATGCAGAAATTTTAAATAAATATGATTACATCGTTGGGGACTGGGGATATGAGCAACTTAGATTGCGCGGCTTCTTTGATGATAGTAACCAGCGTGCGACATATGATACGAAAATTAGTACGTTAACGGAGTATTTATACGAGTACTGTAACTTCGGTTGTGCACACTTCGTATTACGAAAAGTGAAGAAATAAAAAAATCCTCTTACGATTGTAAGAGGATTTTTTGCATATTCTCGCTTATAAACAAATTGATATATAATCGCCTTCAGAAAGTATTGTATTTGGTTTCATTTGTTGTCCGTTCAATTGAATATCTCCGTTTTTAATTTTATCCACAATGAGTGTACGGCTCCAATCTGAAATATATGTGGATAAAGCTTTATCCATCCGGTGGGAACCGAAAACGAGGTCTAATACAATCGTAATTTCAGCTATGCCACTTTCTTTATGCTGTGTAATGGAAATAGTAGTAGTTGTTTCCGTTTGATCTTGCTGCGTCATATCAACTGTTTCAACGTGGTCAGTAAATGATTTATAAATCCGAAGTTTTTGATTCCACGTATGATCTTTCGGACATTTATAAATAGCAAAGCGATATATGTTTTTTCCGTTGGCGTTATGCCTACGAATATTTGTGTCGGTAAATAGGGTAGTGCGTCTGCAATTTTTACAATACTTTTCGATTGTGTTTTGCTCGTTTTCATATAAACTCCAAGAAAGTTGTACTTTCTGCATTTTCCTTCACCTCTTATAGTAGTGGTAAAGGAACGTAATACAGCTATTTGGATGTCTTGTAGTATGAAGACAGGAGAAATAGATAAAAATAAAAGGAGGTTCCCCAAAGAGGAACCTCCGTAAACATCATACTACAGATGCGTTACGCTCCTTTGTAATGGGAATGGGCAGACTACTCCCTTGAAAAAGCGTGGTGCTTTTTTGAGAGTAATGCTATCCAATTGCTGGTCCATTACAAAGTAAATGTTGGCATACGTAGATAACGTCCTTTCTATCCAAATAGATTTATTCTTCATTATAACATGAAGGTTTGAAAATTCAAAATACTTAAAGCGAAAAAACACCAGCTAAAAAGCTGGTGCCTAAGATAAATTATATAAGTTCAAATAAAAATGAGCGTAGTTCTTCTGCAATTTCTTCAGTCATAGAAAATGCGTGCTCTAAGTAGCCTGGTTCGTTTAAATCGTCAGCGCCGATGATTGCGAATTTATTACGCTGCATATCAAGGACAATTGTTTTACCGTAATGACGATCGGAGTATAATAGCGCTAAATCATGACGCTCATTTTCTCCCATAAAGCTAACGAAACGAGTTTTTGTAGCGACAGTGTCGTCGTACAGAAAGAAACGTTCTTCCATACACATGGCTCCTTTTATTAAATATCTAAGTTTAAGTGTGGCTTATGATCTAAATGGTGATGCGTTTTAATGAATCGTACTGTTCTTGTTTTGTAACGCATTACGATAGAGTATGTTTCAGCTAAATCTCCGCCTAGGAATTTCACTCCGTCTAATAACTCACCAGCAGATACACCAGTTGCTGAGAAGATTGCATCATCACCAGATACTAAGTCTTCTAGCATTAGAAGTTGACGAGGGTCTTCTAGTCCCATTTCACGACAACGAGCTTCTTCTTCTTCGTTCATTGGAACTAAGCGAGCTTGCATTTCACCTTCAAGACATTTTAATGCTGCTGCAGAAATAACACCTTCTGGAGCTCCGCCGATACCTACGAATAAGTCGATACCTGTTCCAGGTAGTGCTGTTGCGATTGACGCACCAACATCACCGTCACCAAATAGTTTTACACGTGCACCTTTTGCACGAACACGATCAATAATATCTTGATGACGTTCACGTTCTTGAACGATAACTGTTAGATCGCGAATCTTTTTATTGTTAGCTTCTGCTACAATTTCAATTGTTTTTTCAATTGGATCATCTAAGCTAATTTTACCAGCTGCTTTTGGACCAACCGCGATTTTTTCCATGTACATATCAGGAGCATGAAGAAGGTTTCCTTTATCTGCGATTGCGATAACTGCCATTGCATTTGCAAGACCTTTTGCAACGATGTTTGTACCTTCTAATGGATCAACGGCGATATCTACTTCTGGACCGTTACCTGTTCCTAGTTCTTCACCAATATATAACATTGGTGCTTCATCAAGTTCTCCTTCACCAATTACAACTGTACCTGCCATGTTTACTGAATCGAACATATCACGCATTGCTGTAGTTGCTGCATCATCTGCTTCATTCTTCTTTCCGCGGCCCATCCACTGTGCGGATGCTAATGCTGCTGCTTCTGTTACACGGACAATTTCTAGTGCGAGTTCACGTTCCAAGATTCCATTCCTCCAATTTCAAAAATCATACAAATATAACTATAACAAATAACGGAGAAAAGGTGAATTCGAAAAATTGTCGATTTTTTCAGAAGAAAGCGTTACAATTAAAATGTAAATGCTTTAATTTCCAGGTAGGTGACATTCATGTATTTTGTAGACAGAAAGAAAATAGAACAAATGCTAGTATGTTTAGAACGAGCAACAAGTACATTTCAAGAGAAAAAGATATATGAAACCGAGTTTGAATTTTACGCATTAGAACGCATAGCTCATCTAATGATTGATTCTGTATTAGATGTAGGGAATGCGATGATCGATGGATTTATTATGCGCGATCCAGGAAGCTATGAAGATATTATTGATATTTTAATGGACGAGCGAGTGATAAGTGCAGAAGATGGACAAGGAATGAAAGAAATTATCCTTCTTCGAAAAATGCTTACGCAAGATTATATTCAAATGAATCATGATGAATTATATAAGACGATTCAAAAACATATTGCAGTGGTAGAAAAATACCCAGCAAATATTCGCAGTTATTTAGAGAAGGAATTAGGGCCTGTATCTGCATTTGTACCAGAATAATTATGCTTATAAGATCCCCAAAGAATGCCTTTTGGGGGTCTTATATTGTATGTGAGGGAGAAGGGTGAAACATGGGGGAAGCACGTACGACGAAAGATGAAATTGTACAGTTGTTGAAAGTAAAAGGAGAGCACACGGTAGCGGAACTAGCTGAAATTTTAGAGATTACAGAAATGGCAATTCGAAGACATTTAAGTAATCTTGAGAAAGATGGTTTCATCTATTCCAAGATGGTAAGGCAACATGTCGGAAGACCAACTTATTTGTATGGATTAAGTGAAAAGGGAGAAGATACATTCCCGAAAGAGTATAAGCAATTTGCGATTGATATGCTAGAAGATTTAGCGCGAATGGGCGATGAAAAAATACTTCGTTACGTTTTAAAAGAAAGAACGAAGCGTATGGAAGAACAGTTACAAAAGCGCGTGAGTAATCAAAAGAATTTAGCATATAAAGTGCAAGAGATAGCAGCTATGCAAGAGAAAAATGGTTATATGGTTCAAATTAAGAGAGATGGAGAGAACTCTTTCATAATTGAAAAACAAAACTGTCCGTTAAAGGAAATCGCTGAGAGATTCCCGCAAGTGTGTGAAGATGAAAAAGAGATGTATAATCGTTTATTTGCGAACGCAGATGTGAAAACGCTAGCAAACATGTGCGAGGGCGATTGTAGTTGTTCTTACCAAATAAAAGAGAAAAAATGAACGTTATGGGGCGCTTTAAGGTAAAGCGTTTTTTTCTTTTGGAAAAGCGGGTAATATAAGAGTGATATGATAAGGTGAGAACGTTAGCATAGAAGGAGAGACATAATCGATGTATAAAGGTTACTTAATTGACTTAGACGGTACAATGTATCGCGGAGAAGAACAAATTGAAGAAGCGAGCGACTTCGTCAAAGCGTTAGGAGAGCGCGGTATTCCATATTTATTCGTTACGAATAACTCAACTCGTAAACCAGAACAAGTGGCAGAGAAACTTGTTCGTTTCGATATTCCAGCGAAAGCAGAGCAAGTATTCACAACGAGTATGGCAACAGCAAACTTCATTTACGAACGTAAACAAGACGCAACTGTATATATGATTGGTGAAGAAGGCTTACATGATGCGCTTGTGGAAAAAGGATTTGAACTTGTGGATGAAAATCCTGATTTCGTTGTTGTTGGTTTAGATCGTGACATCACATATGAAAAATTAGCAAAAGCTTGTCTTGCTGTGCGTAACGGCGCAACGTTTATTTCTACAAATGGAGACATTGCCATTCCGACTGAGCGCGGGTTATTACCAGGTAACGGTTCATTAACATCAGTTGTAGCAGTATCAACAGGTGTGGATCCAATCTTTATCGGAAAACCAGAATCAATCATTATGGAACAAGCTTTGAAAGTGCTTGGCATAGAAAAGAATGAAGCATTAATGGTTGGGGATAACTACGATACAGATATTTTAGCAGGAATAAATGCTGGTATGCATACGCTTCTTGTCCACACTGGAGTAACAACTGTGGAGAAGTTAACAGAATACGAAGTTCAACCGACGCAAGTTGTGCATAACTTGACGGAGTGGATTGCGAAGATGTAATGAAATGCAGGTAACCGGAATAGGTTACCTGTTTTTTTATGCATAATTGCATATGCGCTATTGTTATATAAAATGTAAAATTTGTATGTAATGATGTAAGGGGGGAGAATAAGAATGTACTGGATGTCATGTATTATGTTTGTTTTTACATTATGTGTTTTGTTTTTTGTTCTATGGAAAATATATAAAATAAATGAAATGAAAAAAAGCGCAGGAAAACTGATTGCAATGTATCCTCGGGTGAAAAGACGTTGGATTGTATTACTTGGACCAGCATATTTCATTGGACAATGTATGTATATATATGCTCGGTACGTAAGTGGCGATATTCATACAGTTGAACAGTTTCTCATTCAGCTAGGTATTCATGCTGTAGCAAGTTGTTTTATGACTTTAATAGCCATCCATCTTATTAAAAGTGTACAAATATATGAAAAAGGTGTAGTAGACGGATTAAACTTTTATTCATACGAAGAATTAAAAGGCTATAAAACATCAACATGGGAAAATCCAAAAGAAAATATATTTTTATATCGCGGTCGAGAAAAAATGAATGACAATGTGAATTTACTTATTAGACAGGAAGATATGAATGAATTAGAAAGCATTCTTCAAAGATATATTCCGAAATTAATGATGAAATAAAAAACTCCGGTTGTTAAAGCCGGAGTTTTTTTATTAAAATGCACGATTCACAACATCTTTAACCTCTTCAAGATATTGTTTACGCACACTATCATCCACAGAAGGGACACTTGTATAGAATGTATGCTCAATTGTTTCAATGCCTGTAAA
The DNA here is from genome assembly GCF_022663555.1 of Bacillus cereus group sp. BfR-BA-01381. Lineage (NCBI taxonomy): Bacteria > Bacillati > Bacillota > Bacilli > Caryophanales > Bacillaceae > Bacillus > Bacillus cereus group sp. BfR-BA-01381. The sequence continues at coordinate 30,566 of NZ_JAKUFR010000054.1, read as the reverse complement.
TTCAAAGATACCAACATCAGCTGTTTTTTTCATTGCTTCAAACATACCGCCTGCTGTGTATGCCTCTTTCGTATTTCCCATTGTAGATAATAATAAGCCTTTTTTACCGCTTAATAACTTCTCGATGCCATTTTCACCGTAAGCATAAGCGAAGCCGTGGCTAAATACACGGTCAACGTATCCTTTTAAAATAGCAGGAAGTCCCGCCCACCAAACTGGATAAATGAATGTAATGCTATCCGCCCAAGAGATATGCTCTTGCTCTTCTTTAATATCTTCTGGTGTGTTTCCTTGAGAAAATGAGATGAAATCGGAAGCGTCTAATACTGGATTAAAGTTTAACTCGTATAGATCGCGAACGCGTACTTCGTGACCTTTTCCTTCTAATTCACTTTTTACCGTTTCTAAAATAGCGTGGTTGAAACTTTCTGTATTCGGGTGTGCATAAACGATTACATGTTTCATTGTTCTTCCTCCTATTTGTGGATATGTGAATAGTTTATCTGTAACCATTATTGTTACTTCATTTGCGAAAGTCAAGTAATACATATGTATGTATAAAAAGACGCCTCAAATCGTCTTTCTATACCCCGCTCATACAAAGTACAAAGAAAACAAATAAAATGATGACAATACCAATGCCGAAGTTAAATACGAGAGTACTATCCATATTATGTAACCTCCTAATTTGAAAGTAAAAAGCACTCTAACCAAGAGTGCTTTTTTATTTTGAGTCTACTTCACAACTTTTAGAAAAGGATTCGTGCATGTAAAGAGTTATATTATTTTATGTGTTTATGCTTTGAAATGAGTAAGTCCTTGTGAGATATAGAAAAAAAGACACTCTTTCGAGTGTCTTTCAAGATGACAAAATGTGCCAATTGCTTGAGTTTGATAAGGCGCTAATATCCGTTTTAACGCCTTTTCTTTGATCAAGAAGTGTAGCAACAGCGATTCGAATAAATTGTACCATTTGTTCCATGGGCGTGCGTATGCAATTGTGCATATTTCAATTATGAGGTAGGTGATGAACTGTGAATGATTTGAAGTGATTTACTTACGATTTCTTCTGCGGCATATATGCCGATTGCATCTGTTTTTACAATATGGGGTTGTAAATGATTATATGTTGCCCCTAATTCACCATGAAGTGGTGCGAAGGCATAGTTCGCCTTTTCAAGCATGCATAAATCAAGTAAAGAATCCCCAGCTGTAATAATAGTATCCATTTGTAGTATTTCTTGTATATATTGCACGGCGTCCCATTTGTTAATTGGTTTTGGTACAAAGTATAGTTTCCTACCTTGAAGTGAATGATTCCAGCCCTGTTTGTCTAACCAGGAAGTGAAGGATGATAATTCATCATAAGGAATGTTCTCTCGTTTAATGATGCAATAGTGGAATAAATCATCAGCCGTTTTTTGTGATATAACCCAATCTTTATGAGCGATTTGTTCAAATTCCTTTAGTATATCGTTCCTCTCTATACATTCTACTGAAATTCTTTTTTTTATTTCTTTGTTCCAAGTAACATCTTGCTTACCGTTATGAAGGATATTACCGCCGTTACTTGTAATGGCATATTCAGGAATGATTTCATTTTGGAATAAAGTAATACGTTGAAATTGTTCAATCGTTCTTGTTGTAACTGGGATAAAATATGAATGCAGTTGCAATTTTATTAGTAGTGAAATGGTTTTATGTGTTATGAAAGAAATTTCTTTTCCATCTAAAGTTTCAATGAGCTGAATTGAATTATCTTCTATATGAGCACGAAATGATTTACGGGAATAAATAAGTGTCTGATCAAGATCACTGGCGAAAATCATATCGTATTCCCCCTAAGAGGCTTAATGAGTCCGCAACATGAATAAGTCATATTCTCATATATTTCAACAGGGACATTCTTTTCTTTAGCGAGAAGTAAAATATGCCTTAAATCAGGAGTGTCTTGCTTTCGTATTAAAATTTTCCACGGTATTCTCCGGAGTAATACGCGAGTTGTTTCACCGACTCCTGGTTTAATTAGATTAATATCATCAATTTCAAAGTGAGTTTGGATAGATTGTATATCTTTTAATCCTTGCCAAGATGGATCGGTGTATGTTGAAGCAATATAATGTAATTGATTATCTATATGAGAATGAACAGAAGGGAATAAATCTGTTATCTCATCGATAAAGAAATTTGATAAATCTTCTTGTTCTAGCTCTTTATAGTATTTAACACCATGAAAATCATTTGGGCCAATATAGGTGTCATTTAGTACAGTGCGGCTAATTAGTCCAGAGACGGTCGCATTTAAGCAAGCACTAGGGATAAGAAAATCTTCGCGTGTACCGTAAATTGAAGTACAGTAACCGGGATCAGCAAGTACAGCCATACAATGAGAAAGGTGTGTATTATTTCTCTCGTTAAATGTATGTACTGCCTGTTCCAATTCCTTTTTTATTGCACCCTTTCCAGTCCAGCCATCAATGAATTGAATTGTTTCTTTAGGATGATGTTCTAAAATATAGTGAAGTGCATTTTCATCGATGCCGCGTCCACGAATAATAGAAATACAATAGTGAGGTACATCAAGGTTATATTGATAGCGTATGTAGCGTTTTATAAGAATACCAATAGGTGTACCAGCACGCGCTAATGAGACGAGGACGAGATTCGTTCCTTTAGTCTGTATAATTTGTTCAGCGACAACTCCGACAGCGATGGCTAGTTTGTGTTTGTAATGTTGCAGGGAAGAAAAGAATAAATCCATATATGCTTTAGATGGTTTATATTCCGTTGGTAACATTTCAGAATAATGTATGCCAGCTTGAATGGCTTGTTCTCTCGTTTCTGTGGAACTTTCTTTCATTAAATCGCTAATATCTTTTAATAGAAAAATAGCATCATTTGGATCGTAACTACTAATATGGGAATTTACCTTTACCATAATTATCAACCTTCCTTTTCTATGCTATTTGAAAATGAGACGATATGAATACAAGGAATAACTGTTTGTAACTGCTGTAGAAGAGGCGATAAGGCTTCTTCTCCTACATCACGTTCCATAAACACAAATACTTCATCGTAATCATGAGGTGAAATATTATAAAAGTAATTTGTAATAGTAGAATCTTCGGGATTTGGATACGAGAAATGATTATGAATGGCGTAGTTCACATCATTTGAAACAGGATGGATAGGGCTTCGTGTTGTAGATTGATATAAAATATTTTCACCCATTTCAGCAGCAATTTTCATTGGAATATACATAAACTCACCCGTTCCGAGGCAGAGTGTTCGTTTTCCAATTCTTTTTCTTTGTAACATTTTTCCTGCTTCTTGAGCAAAAGAATGAATGTGCTTTTGTTCATATGATGAAATGCCAAAGCGTCCAGTATATTTTATATAATTTGATGTATAGGATAATGCCGGACAAATAATCGTATGTTTTTTGAAATAAGGTTTTGTTTTTTCAATAGGAGTATCTGTTTTTGTAATATTCAATGGCTGGCCAGTTGTGTGAATGCGGCCTTCTAATAAAGAAATAACATGAATTTTTATTTGAAGTTCTTCTTCTAGTTGTTTAAATTGTCTTCTATTAGTATTAGAACGCCAGTCTAATAACGAAGCGATGGTATACTCTTCTCGTGGAAATTGCTGTTGAATAGACCTGATAATATTTAGTGCGGTTTTCCCAGTTGTCATCTCATCATCTACGAGAACAATTGGATTGTTGTTTTGAAAAAAGCTTTTATCTACATAACAACGGTGTGAGGTTGCATGGGAATGTTCTTCCTCAAATGTAATGACAGATTCGAGATTGGGTATCGATTCCCTAGTTGTATGTACATACTTTGCATTTTGAAAGCATTGAAACATAGAATGGCCAAGTGCTGTTGCTGTTTCAGCGAATCCGATAAATAACACTTCTTCTTGTAAGGGATATTGATAACGAAATACTTCCTCTGGAATTTTATCAATTTCTAATGAAATAAGATTTAAAACTTCTTTTTGAAATGGATGAAAAGTATTATGTAGTATTTCCATATATCTTGCAGCGAGAGCAAATCCACTTGCTAGAGAGACTGCAGGTTTAATAGGAAGATGCTTTCCAAGAATTGTACTTACAAATAAAAAACTCCGCTTCTTATTGATTCTCGCAGCCATTTGAAAAAGATTGTCTAATTCTAAGTTATATGGATTATCACGTACTTCTACATGAACCTTTATATTATTCAAAACGTTATACGTGTTGTTTTGCGTTTGTAATAAGGAGATCGGTGAATTGTTTGTTTTCATGTAGCACCCCGTAAATATTAGATTTTAAAATGGTTTTGCGAGCCCAGTTATAATGGGGCTTTACTTCATTCATTTTGTTAGCAAAACTGCTTTTTAGCACTCCGTTATACGTATTTGCATGTTGTAAAATTGACCTTGCGTCTAAATAATCTTCCATTGTAACAATGTGCATTGCTTGTACAACTTTAATATGAGATGGGTGAATGACTGTCTTTCCGATTAATCCATTTGCATGGTCAAGCGATACCTCTTGAATGAGCCCTTCTTCGTAATCATTAGAAAAATATTCCCATACACATCCTGAAATAACATATCCATTTGTTGCTCTGGAGAAAATATTAATAATGTCGGAAATACAATCACGAACAACAGTAATATGATAGATAGGGGTGTATTTATTACGCCGAATACCAAATATGCTTGAAAAATCAGTAGCACCAATGCGTACATTTAAGATGTAATCACGATAGGAATCTAGTAGATCTTTTATTTGTAACAATGATTCTACACGTGTTTCTCTATACATAATTTCTGGTGATTCTAAAATCGGCATTCCATAAAGGGATAATGAATATAGCTTGTTTATATAGGCAAGCTGATCGATATAAGACTTTCCATTAACGGGTGTGAATTTTGGAAAGACAAAACCACATAAGCAATGAACCGCACTACCTAATTCAGTAACAATTGTCCTCATTTGACTTGGCTGTCGAACTCTAATAAAAAGAAGGGGGATGTCTGCTTGATTTAGTATGTTAGCACTGACCAAGTTGGCGATTTGCTGTATTTGAAAGACGATATTTTGCTCTGCAAACTTTACTTCCTTATCGCTGATAGAGTCTTCTAGACAAAAAATAATCGAGGTAGCTTCCACATGTTTTTTTCTAATTATATCTTCCGCGATCGTTTCTTTCGTGCCAGGAGTATATAGTGTAGCACCTAATGCGTACGCTAATTGCTCTTTCTCTATATTTTTTGAAAAACTAAGAGGTTCTTTATAGAAAAAATTTTGACGTTCTTCTAAGGAGAGATAAGAAAAATAATTCAAATTGTCACCACCTTATTTCAAATAATTCTGTTTAATCGTAACATAATAAGAAAAATCTTCCATAAAAATAAAGTGAGAAATTAAAAAAACATATTGAGAAAGATGAATTATAAGATGAGTATCGAATATTGTTAGTAGAAATATAATAGGGGGAAGAGAAAGTGGAAATACATGAGCTGACGGTAGAAGAAGCAAATGAGATAAATACGTGGACGTACGAAGAACCCTATAATTTATATAGTTTTTCAGGCGAGAAAGAAGTAATAGAGGAATTATTAGATGGGACGTATTATGGCTGTTGTGACGATAAGGGAGAGTTTATCGGCTATTTTTGTTTTGGGGAAAATGCACAAGTGCCAGGGGAAGAGATGCTCATTTATATGGTGGAGAAGATGTAATTGATATCGGACTTGGCATGAAGCCGGCGTTAACAGGGAAAGGGCTGGGGAAAATGTTTTTTCAAGCTGGGATAGCCTTTGCTGTTAAAGAATTTAAGCTGAAAACGTTTCGACTTAGTGTAGCGACATTTAATACAAGAGCGATTGCGCTTTATAAAAACATAGGTTTTCAGCAAGGCCCTATTTTTTTGAGCCGAGGAAGAGAATTTATGCTCATGGAATACAAAAGACCGTCAGTATAACACTGACGGTCTTTCATATTTTACTCCGAATGCTCAGCTCTGTGCGCTAAGCGGCTTGAAGCGGCAGCAGCGATTCCGCCAACGATATCATCAAGGAATGTATGCACCTTTCCAGTTGATTTATCATTTAAGTATTCTAAAATACCAGGTTTTAATTTATCGATATATCCAAAGTTCGTGAAACCGATAGAACCGTACACGTTAACGATAGAAAGTGCGATCACTTCATCAATTCCGTATAAGCCTTCATCACGTTTTACGATATCTTGTAACGGCTCACTTAACATTCCTTTTTCAGCAAGGACATCGAGTTCGATACCAGTAATTAGTGCATTCTGTACTTCGCGTTTTGATAATACACGCTCAACGTTATAACGGCATTCTGACATCTCTAAATTTGGATGATATTTTTTTTGAAGAAAATGAACAAGCTCAGCAATATCATCAATTGTTACACCGCGTTCTTGTAATAGTTGCAATGCTCTTTCTTGTAGTTGATTTGATTCTTTCATGTTTATCACCTTTTTTTCTTTTTAGTATTTGTATACGTTTCGTTGCTTTATCATGTGCATAGGAATGAAAGGCGAGCACAAGCTCATATATATAAAGAAAAACCATAGGTGGCGACTGCGATGATTCATCATATTTATGAGCATTATCATATGCATGTTAAAGAATTAATCCCCCTTGGCCCCTATAAAAGCTTTTGGATTCGCAACAAAATTTATGTACTTGTTCCAATTGGAGAAATGGAGGAAGAAGTACTTGTAGAGATGAAAAAGCTCAGTGATTATATGAACCAGCAAGGGGATATAACTGTAGCGACTTTCGTTCCGACTATACACGGCTACTATGTAAGTGAGATAGAAGAACAAAATTACTGCTTATTAAAAGGTATGCGCGCGTTAGAACGACATGCTATGTCATTAGGGAGTGAGCTTTCTATATTCCATAAACGAGGTGCATTCTTTCCAGAAGAAATTGAGCAATTAAGCCGCATTGGTGAATGGAAAGCGTTATGGGAAAAAAGGCTCGATCAGTTAGAAAAGTTTTGGCAATCACAAGTGATGAACCACCCTACAGACGTATTCGATCAATTGTTTATTGAATCCTTCCCGTATTACTTAGGAGTTGCGGAAAATGCCATTCAATACGTTGTTGATACAGAGATGGATGATACGCCGCAATTAACGGATGCAGCAACCATTTGCCAAGAACGATTCACACCTTTATTATGGCATCAAACGAAGCGTCTCAAACTCCCTTTTGACTGGGTGTATGATCATCCAACTCGAGATATAGCAGAATGGATTCGCTATATGATGATTGAAAAAAAGAAAGACTGGGAGCAAACAATCGTTCAATTTGTTACAGATTATGAACGGAACTATTCGCTATCCTCATTTGGGTGGCGCCTATTATTTGCAAGGCTCTTGTTCCCACTTCACTATTTTGAAACAGTCGAACGATATTACCAAACTGGAAACGAAGAACAAAAAAGCATATATAGAGATCGCTTAGAAGCCATTTTACACGATGTGAACCGCTCTGAGCAATTTATGAAGCATTTTTATGGCTCACTCCGTTTACCAGTTGATAAGCTCGGGATTAGAAAATTAGATTGGTTATCTTAAAAATATAAAAAAGAGACCGATTGAGGTCTCTTTTTTATATACCACAATTATATGTAATACATTATGCCCCTACCTGTTGATCTGCACATATATTTAAAATGAATTGATGTTGTTCGATTTTTTCATTTACTTTACTCAATAATTCTTGCTGGATTTCTTTAAATAAAAATTGATAGCTCGCATTCCATGTCGGTATAACGGATGAAAGGTCTAATAAATACTCTTTTTTCTTTTCTAGTTCTTGAATTGTTAAAAACGTGTTCCCCATTTTTGGCATGTGTCGTCCCCCTATGTTTTTTACTTTATATGTGTGAACGATTCACTATATAGTATCAATTATCGCATTTTTTGAGAAGGATTTCCAATTCTGTTTTATGATGTTAACGGATAAATGTGATTTGTATAAAAAAAGGAGACCAAATTTGGTCTCCTTTTAGCAAGTGGCTTTGAACGAGCCGCTAGATGATATCCAGCTCCAGCGGCTAGAACAGTCGGCCATTTCGCGCCTTCCTGTGAGGCAAAAAGCGCCTCTTCGTCAGGAGCTCCAATGACCTCCTGTTCTGAACGAGCCGCTTCCGCTTTTAATTAAAATACTTGTTCTACTTCGATAACGCCTGGTACTTCTTCAAGTAACGCGCGTTCGATACCAGCTTTTAGTGTGATTGTAGAACTTGGGCAGCTTCCGCATGCACCCATAAGGCGTAATTTTACGATACCTTCTTCAATGTCTACTAATTCAACGTCTCCGCCATCGCGAAGTAAGAATGGACGTAATTTATCTAATACTTCTAGTACTTGTTCTTGCATATGTGGGTTTTCCATTTTTATCGACTCCTTTCATCAGTTTTATTATAATCAAGATAGAGGGGAAAATCTATTTTTTCTGTTCTTGTTTTATTGCCGAAATTTTTTATCATGTTTACAACGTGTTTTTTCAGTATAGGGGTATGGAATGAGTTTGTAAAATGATGTGCTTATGTACTAAGACATCTGAATATACTGTTAGAACAAGAAGTGGGGGGAGAAGAAATGGTTAATGTGCAAGTGTATGGGACGAAAGTAATTTGTGCAAGCTGCGTTGGAATGCCATCTTCAACAGAAACGTTTGAGTGGTTACAAGCAGCAATTGGTCGTAAATATGAAGGACAAGAAAATAAATTTAATTTCGAGTATATTGATTTTCAAGAAGAACAAGAAGATGAAGACAAAAAAGCATTCGCAGAGCGTGTAGTGGAGGAAGATTTATTTTATCCGGTCGTTCTTGTAAATGGAGAAATTGTTGGAGAAGGAAATCCTCGTTTGAAGGATGTTTACGAAGAAATCGAGAAGTATTTATAAAGCAGGAAGTCTTTGCGAATTTGCAAAGGCTTTTTTTATTGGAGGGATAGATGTGGAGAATGTAGTAAAGCATGCGTTACCAAAAGAAGTAGAGCAGTTGATGGAGCAGTACATAGGAGGACTGAAAGAAATTTTTTTAGATGAAAAAATAGTCGGGGTGTATATTTACGGATCCATCGCACTCGGTGCATTTCATACAGAAACGAGTGATGTTGATTTTGTTACGGTAATAAGTGATCCCATGAATGAAGCTGAAAAACAGAAACTGGTAGAACTTCATAAGAAACTTGGCGGTAGTACGTTAGGTAAAAGAATGGATGGTATGTATATTCCACTAGCTGATTTAGGAAAATACAATGATGAAATGAATGAGTACGTGTATTGTGCAGATGGTAAGGCGAATATAGGTCATTGGGACATTAATGCAGTCACATGGTGGACATTGAAAAATCAAGGTATTACAGTTATCGGGAAAGAAGCAGAGGATCTCCCGTTTCAAATAAGGTGGGATGATGTAGTAAATACGATGAAATACAACGTAGAACAGTACTGGAGTGGAAAGGCGAAGCAGCCATATTTATTCTTTATAGAAGAATGGGTAGAATCAGCGGTCGTTACGATGGGGCGTATTTTATATACACTAGATCATAAAACAATCGTTTCAAAAGATAGAGGACTACAATACTTATTAGAACATCCAGCGGAAGAATGGGAGCTTTTATTAAAAGAAGTAGCAAGAATACGGCAGAATCCAAAAGAAAAGCGAATGCTCTCAAGGTGGAGAAGAGCGGATATGACGAAGAGGTATTTGCTGCACTTAATTGAGGCGTGTAGAGAGAAATGGTAGGGAAGAAAATGGACAATACAGTTGGGTGTATTGTCTTTTTTTATATACAATTTGGTATATAATGGTTAAAAAGGTTTAATTATACTGGAGGGGATGGGATGGACACGGAATTAGTTACATATGAAGAAAAGAATGTACAAATGAGTATGCTAGAAGTAATCGGTATGATCGTAATTATTTTTGGGGTAATGTATGGAATTGGTTATTTGAACTTTTTATATGAATTCTCATTATATCCGTGGTATGTAAATCATCTCATTTCACCCTTCACGTTTTGTATGATTATTGTAATGTATGCACCGGCAAGAAATTACTGTGTGCATTTACTAAAATCAATACAATTCAATAACTCAAAACATTATGTAACAATAATAATGACGATGATCGTACTGCTTATATATCTTGCGGTATTAAATTTAGTTTTACCACATGGGCTTGGTGTGGAGGGATCTAATATAGTAATAGAGCCTACTAAAAATGAAATCATTTTATATGTAGTTGTACTCACGATTTTTGCGCCGATTTGGGAAGAGCTTGTATTCCGAGGTATGTTTTTTATGAAATTATCTCAGCGCTTCTCTACACTTAGTAGTGCCGTTATAAGTGCTTTCATATTTACTTTAGGGCATCCCCTTACAGTAGGGAGTATTTTATATATTTTTGGTATAGGGATAAGTTTAGCCTACACCTATAAGAAAACAAACAATTTACTCGTTCCAATTGGAATTCATGTATTAAACAATTCATTTTATTTATTAGTAAATTTTCAACTGTAAAAAAGACGCCTTTTTGAAAGGGCGTCTTTCGTATTTTGTAGAGGAAAGATAATACGAAATATGGATAGTTTCATGTGAAACATTTTTATTATCAAATATACAAAATGATTAACTTAGTGTATTAAACGTATCATTCATAAGTATTCTAATATATTTAAAAGTAAAATGGAATAAGAAACGGGTAATTGTCGGAATATATTCGATTTCCATTCATTTTTATGAAATATATGTACTTTTTGTTAGATTCCTTCTTTTTATTTCTATAAAATACACGTATGTAGATATGAGAAAAGGATGATGTACGTGAAGGACACTGTTTTACAAGAAAAAATTTCTCCGCAAGAGTCGCATAAAGTTGTTCAAAAGAATACAGCTTATTATGACTTTAAGTGGGGCAAAGTAGAAAATCCAGCGCAAGGAAATACGTGGAATTGGGTAGCCTTTTTCTTCCCAACTTTTTGGTTAGCTTATCGTAAAATGTATAAGTTGTTTATTATATTTACGTTATTAGCGGTACCTACTTTCATTGTAGCTACTTTTATTGATATACCAATGTGGATAGATTTTATCATATACGCTGGAACGATGCTGTTTACTGGATGGCAAGGAAATCGATTGTATTATAAGCATGTTATCCGTATTTTACATAAAGTAGAAGATGTACCTGAGTATAAGAAAGAGTATTATTTACAATCAAAAGGCGGCGCTCATATCGGGCTTATGATTGGTTTGCAAGCGATAGTATTTGTATTGTTTGCAGGTGCTAGCTTTGGTTTATCGTATGTACCAACTGAACCTAATATTAAAAATGTTGTTCGCCTAAGTCTTGAAGGAGAGGCTTTAGAGTCTATTACAGATAAGTCAAATTGGAAGTATGTAAAGAAAGAAAAGGATTATGACGTAGTAGAATTTACTGGTTATGATTATGAAGAAAAGAAAAATGTAAAAATTAAATTCGCTGTATACTTAAATGATGATTATTTTGAATGGCAAGAAGTGTATGTAAATAATAAAAAGTTAAGTGAAGAAGAAGTAGAAGAATATCAAATGTACGTTGAAGAAAATATGTGGTTTTTCTAGAGGGAAACTCGTCCATTTTGAAAAGAAGAATCTTGTGAGGGTTCTTCTTTTTTATTGTAAAACACCATACGAATTAAAAATTTGTAAAATACAATAAAAAATGAGAATTCCAGGTAGGCTTGTCAATAACGTGAGACTATGGCACTATAAAGAAATGCTGTACAAATTTTATTTATCGAGATGTAAACATCAATTTTGATTTTTACGTATAAATAATGAACGGAGGAAATGAATTTATGGCTACTTTACCAAATTGTCCAAAATGTAATTCAGAATATACGTATGAGGATGGCGTTCTTTTCGTATGTCCAGAATGTGCTCATGAGTGGGGCCAAGAAGCAGAAGCTGAAAATAATGATGGTGCAAAAGTTGTAAAAGATGCGAACGGCAACGTTCTTCAAGACGGCGATGCTGTTACTGTCATTAAAGATTTAAAAGTAAAAGGAACTTCTTCAGTTGTGAAGATCGGTACGAAAGTAAAGAGCATCCGTCTAGTTGATGGCGATCACGATATTGATTGCAAAATCGACGGTTTCGGAGCTATGAAGTTAAAATCACAATTCGTGAAGAAGGCGTAAGTAAATAAAAAGAGGAGGCGTATAGGCCTCCTCTTTTTATTATGTCATTTTTTGTCGGTAAGTCGATATTCCTTGTCGAATCGTCGATATATTTCAAAAATCGTTGATATATTTTGAGTTATGATAGATATATTCGAAAAATCGTCGATATAATTTCACTCACCGAGAAAGGTGCATCATTTACCGAGCAAAAAGCCAGATTACCGTCCGCCATAGTCAATCTCCTTCAACTGACATCGCTTATTAAAGAAAGTTTTATATCCAAGCTGTAAGAAGATAATAACAGCAAAAGCGGTACTTCCTGAAATACCGAGTATAATTGCGATTTGATATTGAATGGCTGTAAATGGTGATACACCAGATAAGATTTGACCGGTCATCATGCCCGGTAAGCTTATAATTCCCATTCCGACCATAGAATTGATTGTTGGTAAAATAGCGGAGTCAAAAGCGTCGCGTATGAGCGGAGCAGCGGCTTCTTTCGGTGTGGCACCGAGCATAAGTGCCCCCTCGATTTGACCTCTTTGCGATTTCATATTGTTTAAGAACGTATTTGCACCGAGAGAAACACCTGTCATCGCATTCCCAACTAACATTCCGGTAATCGGAACGATATATTGCGGTGCATACCACGGATCGTGTCCGATAATAACAAAGATAAATAGTAGAAGTGGCCCAATTGATCCGGCTACCATGGAAAGGGCGGCTACTCGTTTTAATTCTTTAGACATTGGGATATTAACTCGTTTATAAATATTAAAAATTGCAAAGGTAGTAATAGAAGTAATAAGAGCAATTGTATAAAATGGATTACTATTTTCAAATACGTATGTAAGGACATAGGCAACGAGTACGAGCTGAATCGTCATACGGAACGTTGCGAGCGCGATTTGTTTTTCGCGAGGTATCCCTTTTAATTTCACGAGCCCGATTAAAATAAGAATGAAAATATATGCAGCGGCAAGTTGCCAAATTTGGAGTTCAATCACGCCCTTCAACTGAGAGCACTTCCTTTCTAGTTGCACCGTTTGCTTTACTAATCTCAATAATATCGTCTGCAATTTCTTCTGGAAGTTGTTGCGAGTGTGTGATAAAGATAACTGTTTTGTTCTTTTCTCTTGCTAGCGTAGTGAATTGTTTCATAACGCGTCGTTCTGTATCGCTATCCAGCGCCGAAGTTGGTTCATCTAATAAATAAACAGGTGGATCCATAAGTACGATACGTGCAAAAGCAAGTCGTTGTTTTTCCCCGCCTGATAATGAATTAGCGTTGTCTTCTAAATTTTTTTCTAAGCTAACAGTCGTTAATGCACTTCGCAGGGCAGCATCATTTGGAAATGGTTTTTCAGAAAGACGAAGTCCCATTAATAGATTGTCTTTAATGGTTCCATCGAAAATAGGTGGCATTTGCCCAAGCATGACTACGTCACGTCGTAATTGAATAGGGGGATAGTCAGAAATCAATTTTCCGTTATATTCAATTGTTCCAGATGTTGGAGATTGTAGATCATTTAACATACGGAGCAATGTGCTTTTTCCGCTCCCACTCTCACCGATTATACATGTGATTTTTTCTTTTTGAATCTGTAAATAAGGAATGTGCAGTATATCTTTATATGTAACGTCTTTTAATATAAACATAGATGGCTCCTTTCTGATTCTAGTTCTATCGTATCAAAAAAGAGAAGGTAACGGTTATAAAGAGCAACGTTTTTTCTTCGTCTTGATTTCTATTAATAAGTTAAGTAAACGATCTAATTCTTGGCTGAAAGAAATTACTTTATGATGAGTGAATCCATATTGTTCAACGAGATGAATCAACTCTTTCTTCTTCGCTTCTATTCGATCGTTTAGTTTCGTTACGTTCATAAGTGAAATGGAATGCCTCCTGTAAAAGTATTTACAACACAAAAAATAAGACCGAATGAATTCGGCCTTAAAGGAAATAAAACAACTTATAAATAGCATACACTGTTTATTGGTAGTTTTTAATATAAAAATGAAAAATAAATCATGATTCATATTGAGAAAGATGTGTCTGATAATTATATTTTAACGAATAAGAGAGGCTGCCTACTTAGGAGACAGCCTGTAAAGTATTAACCGTTATGATATTTGTACATCCAGAGGATACCGGATTTTAGTAACCTTGGTACACGTCCCATTAATGGTTGGTTTGCTAGCAAACCAAAGCCATGCTTCTTACCAAGAGAGCCGAGAACACCTTTTAATTTAATGACAGGTAGTTCGTCAGGAAGTGGTTCATTATTCCAACGTTTTAATAATATTTGGACAATTTGTTCTCCTTGTCCTTCAGCAAGTTGTGCAGATGGTGCGTGTGGAAGTGCTGCACAATCTCCTACAACATATACGTGCTCGTTATTTGGAATATTGTGATATTTTGTTAAAACAACCCGTCCGCTACCATCTTGTTCAACTGGAAGGTTTCGAACAACTTCATTGGCTTGAATACCAGCTGTCCAGACGATTGCATCACATTCAAGTGGTTCATCGTGGTTGTACACAATATTTGGCTCTACTTTTGTAATGTTAGAGTTTCGTATGATAGTAACTTTATGTTTTACGAACCATTCTTCTACATATCTACTTAATTTCTCTGGATATGGGAATAGAATTCTATCTTTTCGATCAAATAAGTAGATTTTTAAATCAGAACGACTCTCGCGAAGTTCACTTGCAACTTCAACGCCACTTAATCCAGCGCCAACGACAGCTACTGTTGCATTTGGTTCTAGACTATTTAATTGTTCATATGTCTTACGTGTTTGTTCAATCGATTGTAGGCTATGTGTATATTCCTTCGCCCCAGGAACGTTATGGTATTTATCCTCACAGCCAAGTCCAATAATTAAATCATCATATTGGAGCGCTTCGCCGCCATCGAGATGAACAGCTTTTTCTTCGAGATCAATATTTGTTACTGTGCCGTATTGAATATTGAGGCGTGGGTGTTCAGGAAACGGTATACGAATATGCGTTTCTGAAATAGTACCCGCAACTAATGCATAATATTCAGTTTTGAAGCAATGATATGGTACTTTGTCGATTAATGTCACTTGTACATCATCTGGAAGTTGGTTGCTTGGAAGTAGCCGCTGCAGAATTCTCATTCCACCGTAGCCGCCACCTAATATTACGAGGTGTTTCATGATGGATTACCCCTTTTCTGTTGAAATATCCCCTAATCATAAAATTTTATATTAATAAAATATTTTGACTTTACTCAATCAAATTATATCGAATTTGTGAACAAATAACAATGCATGAATGAATACTCTGTTGTACAATAAGAAGAAAAGTAGAGTAAACTGTTTTTCTTATTTAGTTACCATTTCATCGCAAGTAGCATGTTATATAGAAGGAATCATCTATTTTGAAGTGAAATAATGAAGTAACTAAATAGTTTAGAAGGTGTAATGAAAACAACAAGAAACAGCTTAGTTTTTTTCTTATAGATGAAGTCAGAAAGTAATTTGTTTTGTAGTACAGGGGGGAGAATTTTGATTAAACCATTAATTGAATTTTGTGTAGGTAACCTTGCAAGTGGTTCACAAGCAGCTTTAGAGAAATTAGAAAAAGATCCGAATTTAGATGTAATGGAGTATGGTTGTTTAGGATATTGTGGCATTTGTTTTGAAGGACCGTTTGCACTTGTAAATGGTGAAGTAGTACAAGGTGCTACAGTAGAAGAACTTGTTAATAATGTATATGAGTATTTGGATGAAAATCCAATGTTTTAAGGTGTTGCAATCGGCAGCACCTTTTTATTTTTCTTATGAGATAAAATCTTCTTTCACAGGGGGATAATATTGTATATAAATAAAAAAAGGCCCTTTTAGAAGGGCTTTTTCTTACACAATTTGCGCAAGATTGGCTCATCGCCAAATGTTGTCAAATATGAGAAACGGGGGACATTCATATTGTGTTCTAAAAGCGTGCATTTTATACTTGAAATAACAAATTATTTTTGGAGTGAATACAAATGAGCCAATTTTCTTTTACAAAAATGCATGGTCTTGGCAATAGTTATATATATGTAAATATGTTTGAAGAACAAATTCCGGAAGAAGATTTAGCTCTTGTGGCGGAAAAGGTTTCAAATATTAATACTGGTATTGGAGCAGATGGAATGATTTTAATTTGTCCATCTGACGTAGCGCCGGTGAAAATGCGCATGTTTAATAATGATGGATCAGAAGGAAAGAGCTGTGGTAATGGTTTACGCTGCGTAGCGAAATATGCGTATGAGCATAAACTAGTAGAAGATACAGTTTTCACAATTGAAACGTTAGCTGGCATTGTAACGGCGGAAGTAACGGTAGAAGAAGGGAAAGTTACATTAGCGAAAATCGACATGGGAGCACCTCGTTTAACCCGTGCAGAAATACCGATGCTTGGTGAAGGTGAAACACCATTTATTCGTGAAAACTTCTTATACAATAATCATCGTTATGCATTTACAGCTGTTTCAATGGGGAATCCGCATGCAGTTATTTTTGTTGATGATGTAGACCAAGCACCTCTTACAACGCTTGGTCCAGTCCTTGAGACACATGAAATGTTCCCGGAACGAGTAAATGTTGAATTCATCGAAATCTTAAATGAGGAAGAGATGAACTTCCGCGTTTGGGAACGTGGATCTGGTGTAACACAAGCTTGCGGAACAGGGGCGTGTGCTGCAGTTGTAGCCTCTATTTTAAATGGAAAGATGGAACGTGGTAAGGAAATTACAGTTCATTTGGCTGGCGGCGATTTAATGATTGCATGGACAGAAGAAGGCAATGTGTTAATGAAAGGACCAGCAGAAGTAATTTGCCGCGGAGTGTATGAGTACAAGATAGAAGCGTAAAGATGTATAATAGAATGAGAACAGAAAGGATGGTGTATTTCATGATTGAAGTAACAGAACAAGCAGCTTTTCAAATTAAAGATATGTTAAAAGATGCTGAAGATGGAGAGAAGTACGTGCGCCTTGCTGTACATGGCGGCGGATGTAGTGGTCTTTCTTACGGCTTAGGATTTGAAGTAGAACCAAAAGAAGACGACACAGTTCTTGAGTTTTTCGGTGTTGAATTTGTTATCGATAAAGAAAGTGCTCCCATTGTTAAAGGAGTAAAAATTGATTATAAACAATCTATGCTTGGCGGCGGATTCACAATCGACAATCCAAACGCAATCGCATCATGCGGATGTGGATCATCTTTCCGTACAGCGACAAATGCTGGTAAGCCGGAAGAGTGCTAAGTTTTTAGGGGAAATAGAAAAAGACCTTTTTAGCGATGAAATAAAATCGTTAAGGAGGTCTTTTCTTTTGGCGTAAAAGTCCAATTGATAAGAGCTTATTAAAGTTTTACTGTATCTTTGCATAGATACAAGTATCAGTTAGTTGTTTGCCGTCAGCTGAAAAATCTTCATTGCGTAATATCCCTTCAAGTTCAAAGCCTAGTTTTTCAGGAATCGCACGACTTTTCGTGTTATTACATTCACATCGTATTTCAATCCTTCTAAATTTGAATAACTGAAATCCAAGATTTGTTAATGCATTTACTGTTTCTGTCATATATCCGCTGCCACTAAATTGCGTGTTAATCCAGTATCCAATTTCACATTTAGAAACCTTCCAATCAATTGCGTGAAGGCTAGCAGTTCCAATAAAATCATTCGTCTCCTTATGACAGATAAGATAGCGAAAGCTTTCTCTTTTCAAAAAACCTATATGTGCATTTCTTAGAAGAATCTCCGTGTCTTCAACAGTAGGAATGGACTGGAATAGAGACAACCATTGCTTTAATTCATGAATTGAATCTTTAATAGCTTTATGTACTACATTCCCTTCACCTGCTTGAAGTGGTGCTCGAAGAATGAGTCTGTCTGTTTCTATTTGTAACGGAACATCTAATAAAATAGGATTCATATTATTTCTCCTCTCAAAAGCCAGAAAACAATAAATATATATTCCATTCATCACTTAGAAATCCTTTTTCATCTAGTGACTTCTAATTTCTTTATCATTTATTTGAGCTTCAAGTTCTCTGTTTTCCAGTTATAATTGAAGGGCAGAAAGAGAGGATATATGCTGGAAAATATTTTTGAATTTATATTGAAGTACACTATAGGTCCTATTCTTAGATTTATAAGATACATTGTGATAGATATTATAATAGAATGCATAATAGAAGGTGTAATAAACGGTATAAGGAAATTACGTGATAAAGCCCATGATAAGTGGCGAAACTGGCGTGAAAGACGTTATTGGCGGTAATCGGTACATAAAAAATTGGTAGTAAAGAGATAGCGGAGAAAAAGCCTTAAGGGAGATGAATGATAAAATTCATCTCCCTTAAGGCTTTTTCTTTTGACATTATGTATACAAACGTATACACTTGTGATTAATAAAATAAATGTATACATTTGTATACAAAGGGGGATTTGAAATGAGAAAAGATAAGTTCATGAAAGAAGGACACCACCGTGGTGAGCGTCATAAAGGGAGAGATGGAGCGCATCATCGCGGGCCGAAAACATTTCGACGCGGGAGAGCAATTGCTTTTTTAGAAATGATGAATTTGAAACGAGCGACAATTAAACAACAGTTAAGTGAGCCAGAATTCCAGTCTATTCAGCAAATTTTAATTGGGGAATTAAAGGCAATTGATATGGTTATTAATGAATTTACACAACTATTTGAAATACATGAGAGTGAAACAGAAGAAGCGCCTATGTTAGATGAGAAGGCAGATTTAGAGAAAGGGACTGCATCTGATGAAACAAATTAATCGTTATATTGATTCCGTATTTTGTAGTCAAGATACAATTTTGGATGAAGTGATTGCTTCCATAAAAGAAAACGAAATGCCGCCCATATCGGTATCGCCTTCTTCTGGTAAACTTTTGACGATGTTAGTTTCTATTTCTGGAGCGAAAGATATTTTAGAAATAGGTGCATTAGGTGGGTATAGCGGAATTTGTCTTGCGAAAGGTTTTGGAGAAGGGGGGACGTTAACTTCACTGGAACTAGAAGAAAAATATGCAAAGGTAGCACATAGCAATCTACATAAAGCGGGATTCGGAAAACAAGTGTTATATATGACTGGTGCTGCCTTACAAAGTCTTGAAATATTAGCTACAGGTAATAAGCGATTTGATTTTTTCTTTATCGATGCCGATAAGGAGAATTATGAAAATTACTTAACGTACTGCATTAAGCTTGCTAAGCCAGGTGCTTTAATTGTTACAGATAATGTTCTAGCTGGTGGTAGTGTAGCTGATGAAGGTGCGAAACAAAAACGTTATACAGAAGTTATGAAGAAGTTTAATGAAGTAGTAGCAGCTCATCCGAATTTAGAATCTGTACTTATTCCAATTGGTGACGGGATGACGGTTTCTAAAGTGAAGAAATAATTACTATCTTACAAAAGTGTAATGTTCATGTCATGTTTTTGAATTTCTTCTTTAAGCTCTGGGCTTTAAGATAACAATATAAGAAAAACACATGAGGTGAAGGAAATGAAAAGATATATTGCACTTTTTAGTATTTTAGTTGTATTTGCGAGTCTTTTAGTTGGCTGTGATTTAAATCGTATGGGTAAAGATGAGTACTACGTTCAAATTACAGTAGATGGAAAAGAGTATAATGGTAAATCTGATAATGGTGAACCATATAAAGATTACCAATATAAATTAACTGGATTTGATAAAGAAGGTAAAGAAAAAGAATTAGAATTTACTGCACAAAAAAATCTTCGTAAAGAAGCATTCTTACGCGTATATCACTCAGATAAAAAAGGTGTATCAGCTTGGGAAGAAGTAAAGAAAGACGAGCTTCCTGCGAAAGTGAAAGAAAAACTAGGCGTGAAATAAGAAAGAAAAGAGGAATTGACGAACAGGGTCAATTCCTTTTTATATTCTCAAAATCTTCTTCTGAAATGACTTTCAATCCATGTCTTTTGAATAAAGCAGTTGTTACCCCGTAACCAGTTTGTTTATTCCCGTTAAATTCTCCAGTGTAAATTGTAGAACTACCACAAGATGGACTACGTTCTTTCAAAATAATATATTCTGGTTGTAAATTTTTAATTTGTTCTAGCGCTTTATAAGCGCCACTCACGAAAGATTCCGTGACATCTTCACCGTCTTTTGTCATCACTTTTGCTTTTCCATCCAAAACGTCATCGCCATTCCCGCCGATAATCTCAGCCGAAGGACGAGGCGTTGGTAATCCTCCTAATACTTCAGGACAAATGAGGACTGTATCTTCTTGTTGCAGCAAATCCCCTATTTTTGAAACGAGATTGTCATTTCCATCATACCGACAAGCGATACCACCTAAACAAGCGCTAATTACGATCATATTTTCATCTCCACTAAAAAAATATTAAATAGCACGCCAAATTCCCTTCCTGCCTCTTACTTATAAATGAGGTGATAAAAATGGGAAGCTTATATAACTTAATGAAACCATATAGTGAATTTCGAAGTAAAGAAGAATTTAATACATATCAAAAACAAGTTTTGAAACATTATCGATTTCAATTAAATAAAACGGATGCTACCATTATTCATTTTTTAGGAAAGTACGCAGTGAATGAGAAACAGAAAACAGTGGGAGTTGCTTGTCCGTTAATGGAGACAATTGCTACAAATGTTGGAAAAAGTATTCGTACAGTACGTCGCTCCATTGCAAAGTTAGAGGAATTAGGAATTATAAAGCGTGTTGCAACAAAAGAAAGACATAGGCGAGGCGGATATAGTGCGAACTTATATGTTTTTCTTACATCTGCAATTGACCGCATGGATGACCGTATGAGAATGTCCGCATGTGAAAGTGAGAATGATGCAGCTGGCTGTAGTAAAAATGAGCAAAAAAATGAGGGGGAAACAATTCTTTTTAAAAACTTTCCACAAATAAAAGAGAATAGAAAAGGAACGTACGAACTTGATGAGACGTATTGCCGTCATAATATACCGAAGCCTTTTATATATGCACTTCTACCGATGACGAGTAATCCGAAGAAGATCAATATATTTTGGAGTAAGGTGGAACTTGCATATAAAAAGAGTGGGTTACTAGAGCAAGGTGTTTTACTGGAGCAAATATTAGCTGATGAAGAAGTGTATGGAAATTTCATTTGGCGCGTGAAAAGCGTTGTGAGAGCGTATAAATACGGAGAAATCCGTAAAAATGTGAAGGCTCTTTTATATAGTACAGTGCGGGATTTATTTTTAGAAGTTGGATTAGAATGGGGAGCAGCACTGAGAAGAAGTAAGGGGATACCGTTATTTGATCCGTTTAAAAAGGAGCCATGCGTATAACGCATGACTCCAAGTAGTTAATCAAACTTTCTTACAACTGGAACACGAATCGCTACAAATAGTACGAAGACGATAACGGCGATTGCACCACTTTTCATAACGGTTACGATTGGAATTCCAATTGCAAGCGCGATGGATGTGAATGCATAAGAAAGCGGGATAAAGCCCATTGATGATAGCATAAGCAAACTCATTACGCGCCCCATCATTTCTTCTTTTACTGTCGATTGAATCATCGCCATCAGTGGAACGATAGCCATTGCGATTGTAATACCGTAAAACATGCCAGCTAATAATGCTTGCCATAGTACAGTGCTAAAGTTGATGGATAAGAAGAAGACACCAG
This sequence comes from Bacillus cereus group sp. BfR-BA-01381, assembly GCF_022663555.1. Taxonomy (NCBI): domain Bacteria; kingdom Bacillati; phylum Bacillota; class Bacilli; order Caryophanales; family Bacillaceae; genus Bacillus; species Bacillus cereus group sp. BfR-BA-01381. The sequence continues at coordinate 8,656 of NZ_JAKUFR010000054.1, read as the reverse complement.
ACAGTAGCATCATGATAATGCAAAATAGACCGCGTCTACGATTAATATTTTTTAAACCGACAATGACAGCGCCTATCGCCATTCCGCCTCCTACAGATGCTTCTAAGTAACTAAACTGAAGTGAGTCACCGTGCAGAACATTTTTAACGAAAAGCGGGAAACCGACTTGCATCGGACCGATTAAAAATAAGTTTAGAAAGGCGCTACAAATAAGGAAAGTTGAAAGAAATGGCGATTCCTTTACATATAAAATTCCTTCTTTAATAGAAGTGAACATACCTTTGTCTGTATTTTGCTGCTCTGGCATCGTAAATTGTATTTTTTGAACGAGTATGGCTGCAACAATGAGTAATAAAATTGTAATCGAGAAAATCGTTTCATAGTTCGTAAATTTGATAAGAATGCCGCCAAGTACAGGGCCTAAGATGACCGATGCTTGGTTTGTCATTTGTGTAAGTGAGTTTGCTTGTGTTAAACGGCTTTTTTCGACAAGTTCAGGCAAGATAGATCCATCAGCTGACCAGAAAAAAGCATCAGCAAGCCCGAAGAATAAAGCGAATAAAGCAAATGTATATAGTGTTACATCACCTACGATAAACCATGTAAGGATGGTTGCGACAAGAATAGCACGAACAATATTAGAATAAAACATAATGTTTTTTTTCGGGAATTTATCAGCTACAGCGCCGCCGATAATCATAAAAATAAGCCTTGGAACACTAAGAGCTACGAAAACAACACCGAGTGATGCCTCAAGGTTTAATGTTTTTGCTATGTACCACGTTTGTGAAAAAGTAAAAAAGGCTAAAGCGAAACTTGAAAAAAGAGTAGCTGCCCAAAGAAAAAGGAAATTCGTATTTTTTAATAACGGTTTTCCGCTTCCTTCTAAAGCAGATTTATTTTGTTGTAGTTCCTCCATATTGCTTCCTTTCTATGCGACAAATTTAAACTAAAAAACTTGTTAACAATCACTTTATACAGTTTCTAATATTTCTATACTGCACTTTCTCATTGTAGACAATTATGTTGGATTTGCACAGTGGCTATTTAACGACAAAAGAGAAGATACCAAATGGTATCTTCTCTTTTGTCGTTTAGGCTAATGCAATATAAATATCCAATTGTGCGTTGTTTGGATCTGTTGCTTTTTCATCGTATAGCTCGAAGTCTATTGTGAAAGCACGTTTGTTTTCTTTTGACCATTTCCAAATATATTCCCAAGCTTCGCAAACGACTTCAGCAATTGGTCCTTTTCTCGTTGTAAATACCGCATACGTAGCGGCAGGTATTGTTAAAGTTGTCATATTTTCAGGAACGTCTTCTAATGAAGAAACGGGCATACCGATTGTGAATTGATATGTACCAGTTTCGTCTGATTTGTAGTTTGAGTAGAAAGCGAATGTTTCTTTCGTTTGTTGATTTGGGATGTGATGCATGAGTTGTTCTTGGAAGTAGCGGTTCCAAAGACCAGGAATTTTTCCTTCAGTAGATGCCTCTTTTTCGTTGGTCGTCGTAATCGAAATGCCTATTGCTTGGAAAGCTTTTTTTTTTACTATAATTGGTTCGTTTATCATAAAAAATTCCTCCTTCAAAACGAGAACGTTTGTTCTTATGTTAAAAATATAACATATTTTTACATGTAACGGTTACTGTTTTTTGAAAATTTTAATGATAAATAACAAACTGAAATAAGTAAAAAATGGTAAATTCCCTATTGCTTGTATAAATAGATTAGGGAGTATGTTAAGATTTTTATGTATCCTTTAACTGTTATATAAACCTATACAATTAGATGCTTTTTACTATATTAAAAAGTAGTAAAGGTTTGTATAAGTATCCGATATATATGCTATTTTTGATAAATTAAAATAGTAATATTCTATAAGATTTGCATTGTTGAAATAAAGGTTTCAATGAGAAATCTTCATAGGACGGATTGTTGCGAGTGGATATATATTGTTATGTTTTTGTCTATAAGTAGACGGATAGCAAATATATAGAAAGGAGAAAGGTAAAAAATATGAAGAAATCGTTGAAGTGTTTTAATGTCGTAACAATAATCGCGCTTCTCCTATCCATCATATTGCCTTCACCTAGTGCTTTTGCTACAGAGATAAATAAGAAGAACTGGGATGAGTTACAAGGAAATGATGTGAGAATTAAGGCAGAGCAAGTAAATGCTGAAATATATAAGGGAGAAGTGGCTGAGAGGGAGCACGTATTTCAATATACGATTGAAAATACGGGAGATACACCAATTCAAGAATTGGTACTTAAACAAAGTAATGAAAATGAAATTACGTTTCTTTCACAATCTGTGAAAGTAAACGGAGAGAAGTTATCTGAAAATAAGGTAAATGATTACTATATTGAAGAAAAAGATAAGGGAGGAAAGCTTCTTTCTTCAAATCTTAAAATTCAAGATTTAAAATCACATAAAAAAATAACGGTGTTAATAAAAGCTAGTCGCACGCAGCGTTTTAATAAAGAATACAAACAAAAGATTAGCGTGCAAAAAGATCAAGTACAAATAGGGAACATGTCTGTAGATGTTGAAGGGATCCCTTCTGAAGACAAGGTTGAAGCTAATGCCGATGATGAGGCTGACAGTAGTAAGAAAGAAGTCGATCCATCAGCTGGTAATACAATTAAAAAAGTTGATGAAAAGCTAAAAGTATCTGTAGAAGATAAAAATAAATCTGCATCAAAAACAGAACTGCCAAAACAACCAGTAGCTGAAGATGAGAAGCAGCTAGAAAAAGAGGCAGAAAAGCAGAATGGTACAGAAGTACAAACTGCATCAGAGAATGCTTCAAAGGTTAAAATCCAAGTAGGAGATAAGCAAGGGTTTGGAGATCCACTGTATTCTGTAATTACTGCTGGTAATTTAGTACAGACTGGTAATGTGACACTTGGGTTAACAGATAATCATTATACTAGGCAAAGTGTGGGCGGAAAAATAAATAAACAAGCTGTAGATGTTGATAATGATGATACTACATTTAATTCATCAACAGGTGCTTTTCCTAACATCCCTGCTGGAAGTAAAGTGAAAAAGGCGTATTTATTTTGGACAGCAGCTATGGGGACTCCAGGTGATGCAAGGCCAGATTATAGAGTTAGCGATGAAGATGTAAGACAGCCCGTTAAAATGAAAATGGGAAATAAGCAATACGCTGAAATAAGTGCCGATAGTATACGAAAAGCAGACTATTTACCGTATATTGCAAATCACTACAGCAGTGGTGCAGGATATGTTGCATATGCTGATGTGACGAATGTAATTGCAAAACAAGGCATTTCTCAAACGGTGACAGTTGCGAATGTACCACAAATTAAATATGAAAAGGGTAGTGGCTACTACTGGGGCAACTGGAATCTTATATTAGTCTATGAAAACTATAAAGAAACCGTAAAAGATATGAAAGTTTGGGAAGGTTTAGTTTCTCAAAAAAGTACAGCTTGGGCAGATATTAATGTTAATAAAATAAACACACCGAAAGAAGGGGCTTTTAAGGCGAAATTTAGTTATTTCTCGTCACAAGGAGATCCTGCTGATAATGATGGATATGCCTATGATTATGGAGAATATGACTTTGGATTAGGATATCAAAAGTTAAAAAATATTAACGGTAAAGATAATGATGTTAATGACTCGTCTATGACAGAAGTACAAGTGGATGGTACTAACGAGTTTGTTACAAAAAAATATCCGGGATATAACCCAGATTGGACAAATTCATTTAGTACTGATATTCATACGTATCATCTTGAAGGTCCAAAACAAGTGAAAAATGATCTAAAAGAAGGAAAGCTGCGTTTTAGAGCATACGGTGGTGGCGGTGATATTTACGTACTAAACAATACCACATTCGTCACAGAGCATAATGCACCAAACTTACAAGTTGATAAAAAGGCGTTAGATAGCGCCGGAAAAGAAATTAAGGAAGTTAAAGCTGGCGAAGAGATTACGTACCAAATTGAAGTGAAAAATGATACGAAGAACAATCAAGCGCCGGTATCTAATGTAAAAGGTTTTGATAAATTAGATGATCACTTAGAGTACGTCCCGGGGTCCATTCAATATGTTACTGGTAGTAATAAAGGGCAAAAAACTGATGATGCGAACGATGATGAAGCAGAGTTTGTAAATAATCAAATTGATTTTCGTATTGGTGAAGGGGCAGATGCTAAAGACGGTGGCGTTTTACAGCCTGGTGAAAGTGCCGTTATTACATTTAAGGCGAAAGTGAAAGAGTCTATACAATCAGATACAAAAGTAAAAAATGTTGTTGCTGTAAAGGGACAAGATAGTGCCGAGATAAAGTATGAGAGTGAAGACGATGCAAATGTTACGGTTACGATTCCAAAAGAGATTCATGGAGAAATAGAAGCGACAAAAGTAGCTTCTAATAAAACACCGATTGTAGGTGACGAGGTAGAGTATCGTATTAGTTTTAAAAATATTATCAAAGATGGACGTCTAGATGTATTGACGATTGAAGACGAATTACCGAGTAGTCTTGAATTTGTAAAAGGTAGTTTGAAAGCTGAAGGTATACAACCAGAGCCGATAGAACTGAAATTTGAAAAAGGAAAAATCATTGCAAAGTATCCAGCAATTACGGATATGGAAGAAAGAAGCATCGTCTTTAAAACAAAGGTAAAAGAAACTGCAAAAATTGGTGAAGAAATTGTTAACAAAGCAATTGTTAGTGATAAAACAAATCCACCAAAGAATCTAGAAGAAAAGATTACACCACAGTATAAGGCCGGTAAAATTGATGCAAAGAAAAAAGCAACAAATAAGAAGCCGAAGCTAGGAGAAGAAGTTGAATATGAAATTAGCTTCAAAAATACGGTGGAAAATGGAAAACTAGAGGCAGTTACAATAGAAGATGAAATTCCAGCTAACTTAGAATTTGTTCCAGGTAGTGAGAGAGCTGAAGGTGCTGGACCAAGTCCAGTAGAGTTAAAAGTAGAAAGTGGTAAGGTAATCGCAAAATATCCAGAGATTACGGATACGAAAGAGCGAAGCATTACTTTTAAAGTGAAAGTAAAAGAAGAAGCAAAAGTAGGAGAAACAATTGTTAATAAAGCAATTGTGAGCAATCCGAATGTTCAGTCGGAGCATCCAGAAGAAAAGATTACGCCGGATTATAAATACGGTAAAGTGGATGTAGACAAAAGTGTAACGAATCAAACACCAAAACTAGGAGAAGAAGTGGAGTACCGCATTACATTTCATAATACGGTAGAAAACGGAAAACTAGAAAATGTACTGGTAGAAGATACATTACCTAAAGATGTTGAATACGTAAAAGATAGTTTGAAAGCTGAAGGCATCAAACCAGAGCCAGTAGAACTAAAAATGGAAGATGGTAAAGTAATTGCAAAGTATCCAGAAATTACGGATACAGAAAAAAGAAGTATTGTTTTTAAAGTGAAAGTAAAAGATTCGGCAAAAGTAGGGGAGGCAATTGTAAATAAAGCAATTGCAAAAGATCCGAAAAATGAGCCTGTTGAATCAAAAGTTGTTATTACACCGCAAAGTAAAAAAGGGGAAATTGCCGCTACAAAGGTAGTTAATAATAAGAAACCAAAGCTAGAAGAAGAAATTGAGTACCGCATTAGTTTTCATAATATGGTAGAGAACGGAAAACTAGAAGAGGTGCGAGTGGAAGATACAATTCCAAAAGGTCTTGAATATGTAGAAAATAGCATCAAGGCTGAAGGGGAAGCACCTGAACCAGTAGAATTAGCTGTTGAAAATGGAGTAGTTAAAGCTAAGTATATCGATATTACGGATACGAAAGAAAGAAGTATCGTCTTTAAAGTAAAGGTGAAAGAAGAGGCAGAAGTAGGTAAAGAAATTGTGAATAAAGCAATTGTTGATGATACGAAACATCAACCAATTGAGCCGGAAGAAAGAATTACTCCGCAATATAAAGATGGGATCATTGATGCGGCTAAGGTAGTAGATAATCCATCACCAAAACTAGGAGAAGAAGTGGAATACCGAATTAGCTTTAAGAATACGGTAGAAAACGGAAGACTAGAAAAGATAAAAATAGAGGATACAATTCCTAACGGTTTAGAGTATGTAAAAGATAGTGAAAAGGCAGAAGGCGATAAACCGACTCCAGTAAAGTTACATGTGAAAGATGGAAAAGTTATCGCTGAATACGAAAATATTACGGATACGAAAGAAAGAAGTATCGTCTTTAAAGTAAAGGTGAAAGAAGAAGCGGAAGTAGGTAAGGAGATTGTCAATAAGGCAATTATTGATGATATGAAAGAGCCAGAAGCAAAAATTACGCCATTACATAAAGATGGAAAAATTAAAGCGAAGAAAAGCGTAAATAATGAAACGCCGAAGTTAGGAGAAGAAGTAGAATACCGAATTAGCTTTAAAAATACGGTAAAGAACGGAAAACTAGCAGAGGTGAAAATAGAAGATACGTTACCAGAAGGTTTAGAGTATGTAGAAAATAGTTTGAAAGCAGAAGGTGCTGGACCAAATCCAGTAGAGTTGAAAGTGGAAAATGGTAAGGTAATGGCAAAGTATCCAGCAATTACGGATACAGAAGAAAGAAGTATTACTTTTAAAGTAAAGGTAAAAGAAGAAGTAAAAGTCGGTGAGAAAATCGTCAATAAAGCAACTATTGATGATTCGCAAAACAAGCCAGTTAATCCGACAGCGGAAATTATTCCTCAGTATAAAGATGGAAAACTTGAAGCGAAAAAGACAGTAAATAATGTATCACCGAAGTTAGAAGAAGAAGTAGAATACCGAATTAGCTTTAAGAATACGGTAGAGCACGGAAAGCTAGCAGAGGTAAAAATAAAAGATGATTTACCAAATGGATTAGAGTACGTGAAAGGTAGTTTACAAGCGGAAGGTTCTAAGCCGGATCCGGTGGAATTGAAATTTGAAAACGGTAAGGTAATGGCGAAGTATCCAGAGATTACGGATACAAAAGAGAGAAGTATTACCTTTAAAGTGAAAGTAAAAGGTAACGTGAGCGATACAATTGTTAATGAAGCAATTGTGAGTGATACGAAACATCCACCAGAGACACCGAAAGCAGAAATTATTCCGCAGCATAAAGATGGAAAACTTGAAGCGAAAAAAGTAGTAAATAATCTATTACCTAAGTTAGGAGAAGAAGTAGAATATCGAATTAGCTTTAAAAATACGGTGGAAAACGGAAAACTAGCAGAGGTAAAAATAGAAGATACGTTACCAGAAGGTTTAGAGTATGTAGAAAACAGTTTGAAAGCAGAAGGTGCCGGAACAGATTCAGTAGAACTGAAATTTGAAAACGGTAAGATAATGGCCAAATATCCAGCAATTACGGATAGAGAAGAAAGAAGTATCATCTTTAAAGTGAAAGTAAAAGCTGAAGTGAAAATCGGTGAAAAAATCGTCAATAAAGCAATTATTGATGATACGAAAAATGAGCCAGAAACATCGACGGCAGAAATTACTCCGCAGCATAAAGATGGAAAAGTTGAAGCAAAAAAAGTAGTAAATAATTCATCACCGAAGTTAGGAGAAGAAGTAGAATACCGAATTAGCTTTAAAAACACGGTAGAAAACGGAAAACTAGCAGAGGTGAAAATAGAAGATAATTTACCGAATGGATTAGAGTATGTGAAAGACAGTGTGAAAGCAGAAGGAGCTAAGCCAGAGCCGGTAGAGTTGCAAGTGAAAGATGGAAAAGTAATTGCCAAATATCCAGAGATTACGGATAGAGAAGAAAGAAGTATCATCTTTAAAGCGAAAGTAAAAGAAGACTTCAAAGTTGGGGAAGGTATTGTTAATAAAGTAGTTGTTGATGATACGAAGAATCCAACGACCTCAGAGGTAACGATTACCCCAGAATATAAAGACGGTAAGCTGAAAGCTGAGAAATTTGTAAATAATAAGAAGCCGAAATTAGGAGAAGAAGTAGAATACCGAATTCGTTTTAAAAATACGGTAGAAAACGGAAAACTAGTAGAGGTTAAAGTAGAAGATGAAATTCCAGCTGGATTAGAGTATGTGGAGAACAGTTTGAAAGCAGAAGGTTCTAAACCGGATCCAGTAGAACTGAAAGTGGAAAACGGCAAGGTAATGGCAAAGTATCTAGAAATTACGGATACGAAAGAAAGAAGCATTGTCTTTAAAGCGAAAGTAAAAGAAGAGGCAGAAATAGGTAAGGAAATTGTCAATAAGGCAATCGTAGTAGATACAAAAAATGAGCCAGAAGAACCTTATGTGAAAATTACTCCGCAATATAAAGACGGTAAAGTTGTTGCTCAGAAAGTGGCGAATAATCATAAACCAAAACTAGGAGAAGAAGTAGAATACCGAATTCGTTTTAAAAACACAGTAGAAAACGGAAAACTAGTAGAGGTAAATATAAAGGATACGTTACCAAATGGTTTAGAGTATGTAGAAGGAAGCATCACGGCAGAAGGTTCTAAACCGAAACCAGAAGAGCTACAGGTGAAAAATAATAAGGTAATGGCAAAATATCCAGCAATTACAGATACAGAGGAAAGAAGCATTGTCTTTAAAGCGAAGGTAAAAGAAAGCGTAAAAGTGGGGGAAGAAATCGTAAATGAGGCGATTGTGGATGATACAAAGAATGTACCAGAAAAGCCTTAT
>NZ_JAKUFR010000053.1:0-36187 GCF_022663555.1 Bacillus cereus group sp. BfR-BA-01381 | reverse complement strand
GGAAAAATTTCTGTTTCTGATTTACGTCCGGGTGACTATCAGTTTATTGAAACGAAAGCTCCTACTGGATACGATTTAAACGCTAAGCCAATTCCTTTCACTATTACGAAAGGACAATCTCAAGTTACTTCTGTGACTGCTTTAAATAGTTTAACAACAGGTTCAATAGAATTAACTAAAGTTGATATGGATCACAATGGAACACTTGAGGGTGCCATTTTCAATATTTTAGATCAAGATGGAAAAGTAGTTCGAGAAGGCTTAAAAACAGATGGGCATGGTAAATTAATCGTAAATGATTTGAAACCTGGTAATTATCAATTGGTGGAAACAAAGGCTCCTACAGGCTATCAATTAGATGCATCACCAATAAGCTTTACAATTGAAAAAGCTCAAGCTACACCACTACAAATTACAGTTTCAAATAAAAAAATCGATTCTTCATCAGGTGGAGAGGATAAACCAGTTGCTCCTCCTAATAAAGAAGAGGAAACAGGAAAAGAAACTTCTGAAGAACTAGAAAAAGGAAATCCTGAAACACACGGTAAAGGTACTTCCGAAGAACTAGAAAAAGGAAATCCTGAAACACACGGTAAAGGTACTTCCGAAGAACTAGAAAAAGGAAATCCTGAAACACATAAAAACAAACAGCAAGATGACCGAAATACAGGTAAAGAACTTCCAAATACAGGTCACAAAAAAGATTCTACTCAAACAGTAGGTATCCTACTTCTACTAGCTGGTTTGTTAAGTATTTTAGCTACAAAACGCAAAAAATATTATTAATAGTTTTTCACACCCAATCAAGTGAACATTTGATTGGGTGTTTTTTTATACAAAAAAGGACGATACATAGAGTATCGTCCTTTTAACGGGGTGAGGCTGTCCAAAAGTACGGAAAACCTTTGAACAGCCTCGTATTTTCATATGGATGCCTTACATATATCACTGATGATAATTATGAAATGCGGAAACATATTTATCATCACATGATTCAAACACGAGAAAAGAAACCCTACAGTGGATTCTTTTCTCTACATAATCTAAAGTTTGGGTACACTAGATTCATGCAATGTAGGAGCTTTCCAAGCAGAAAGCAAACCTTCATTTAAAATGATAGCATACATATCTCCGTCAAAAATATGCAAATATGCATATAGTATTTTTTTATTTATCAATGTCAGAATATTGAAAAACCATAAAGGTAAAGGTAAAATGAAGTCGTTATCCGTCTTCTTTTGTCAGTCAGAGAGAATAGAAGAATAGGAGAGGAAGAAATGAAAAAATCTTTGAAACAAAAAATAGTAAGCTCTTTGCTTGCTGTATCACTCGCTGTTAGCTTAGCCCCGATTGGACAAGCCAAAGCTGATTCCACGCCAGAAATCACACAGACTTCATCTATCACAAAACAAGTTGATGCAAGCCGTGCTATCGAACACATCCGTTTCTTATCCGAAACAATTGGTCCTCGCCCCGGTGGAACAAAATCAGAGGAATGGGCCTCCCGCTACGTTGGTATGAAGCTTAAATCAATGGGCTATGAAGTAGAATATCAACCATTCCAAGTGCCGGATCAATACGTTGGATTTATTGAATCACCATTATCCACAAAGCGTAATTGGCAAGCTGGTGCCGCCCCTAACGCACTAATTTCTACAGAGGCTGTTACAGCCCCTCTTATCTTTGTTCAAGGTGGGACAAAATTAGAGGATATCCCAAATGAAGTAAACGGAAAAATCGTTCTATTCGAAAGAGGAACAACAGTTGCAGACTATAATAAACAAGTTGAAAATGCTGTTAGCAAAGGAGCAAAAGGTGTTCTTTTATACAGCTTAATTGGTGGACGTGGAAACTACGGACAAACTTTCAATCCCCGCCTAACGAAAAAACAGTCTATCCCTGTCTTTGGTCTTGCTTATGCACAAGGAAATGCATTTAAAGAAGAAATCGCTAAAAAAGGGACAACAATCCTTTCCCTAAAAGCAAGACATGAATCTAATTTAACATCATTAAACGTCATTGCTAAAAAGAAACCAAAAAATAGTACAGGTAATGAAAAAGCTGTCGTTGTAAGTTCACACTATGATAGTGTCGTTGGAGCACCTGGAGCAAATGACAATGCTTCTGGTACAGGGTTAGTATTAGAGTTAGCACGCGCTTTTCAAAATGTAGAAACTGATAAAGAAATTCGTTTTATTGCTTTCGGTTCTGAAGAGACTGGCTTACTTGGCTCTGATCATTACGTTAATAGTCTATCCCAAAAAGAACGTGACCGGATTTTAGGTGTCTTTAACGCAGACATGGTTGCAACAAATTACGATAAGGCGAAGAATTTATATGCTATGACGCCCAACGGTTCTCCAAACCTTGTAACAGACGCAGCCTTACAAGCAGGTAAACAATTAAATAATGAACTCGTTCTTCAAGGGAAATTTGGCTCTAGTGATCACGTACCATTTGCTGAAGTTGGTATTCCGGCCGCCCTATTCATCTGGATGGGTGTCGATAGTTGGAATCCATTAATCTATCATATTGAGAAGGTATACCATACACCTCAAGATAACGTATTGGAGAATATTTCACCTGAACGTATGAAAATGGCATTAGAAGTTATCGGAACTGGTGTTTATAACACTCTTCAAAAACCTGTTACTCAAACCGAACAGAAAGCTGCTTAATCATTTAAAAGACCACTGATTTTTATCAGTGGTCTTTATTGAGAAAAAATACATATGCATAAAAGCATATTTTTTCCTACCCATTATCGTATACAATATTAACTGTAACAAAAATGATTACAACTAATAAGGAGGTTTTTCTACTATGAAAAAAATGATTTTAGCCGGTGCGTTAACTTTAGCAGGAATTACTGGTGCTACCGCTTTTATTGCTGAAACGAAGGTTGCTGCCGCGACTCAAGAACAGAGCTTTACGAAATTTTATTCTTTGCAAACTGGAGGTAGTTCTGAGCAAGAACCTATTTTCCTTCAAAAGGGACAAGAGCTAACAATTCAACCTAACAGCAAAACTCCTAGTTACAGTGTTTATGACTCAAATCATAATCTTATTGGACGTTATTCTGATGGATACGGACGAATTTTCACTGCAAAAACAGATGGAAATATGTACGTTCAATTTCATGCACCTTACGTTTACTATAGTCCTGTTAGCTTTTCGGTTACGTATACAATCCAATAAAATAAAGGGCCTTTCTCATGGTCCTTTATTTTGTTTCCCAATTCACTTTTACAAAACCATCTTTTACTTTTAATCCACTTATGTTCAATACACACTTTTCATTTGCTTTCAACGTCAATTTAAAAGTACCTTTTTTCGATTCACAGATCTCTTTTAACTCTCTTATACCTTCTCCTTGCCTTTCATACAAGCTAAAGCACAAATTCCCACGTTTTGCATCCGTCTCATAAAAAAATGTTACTTCTGTATCTTTCGCATACTCAAGTTCAATATCTTTCCCAGCAATATCCCATGATGAGAATTTTGCCTCGTAACTTGTCTCTCCTTGCTTCTCATTTTCTAAATATATATTTCCTGCTCTCCACGCATCATCTAACGTCTGTGCAAAAGTAAAGCCACTAAGTAATACAAACATTGTACTTGCCAATATCGCAACTAATGTTACCTTCTGCTTTTTAACAAAATTCATCCTATATTCTCCTTCAACTTTCTTTTTACTTCTTCTCACCATATATAATAAAAATCCAATAAAGAATGGTAATATAACTGCTAAAACACTCCACCCTTTACTCATTTGATGTGCTTTAGCATCTGTATATACCCATGATGCAACACATATTAAAAGTGCTATAAAAGCTAAAAGCATTATCACTCCAGCTACTTCAAATATTACAAACGGATTATCGAACTCTATCATGTAATTTATACTCCTTCTTTAAAAATGACTGTATGACAACATATATCGGAATGTATACGTGCATCATAATCACAATTGCTATCAACATAGGAATTTTATGATCCAAATGAGTGACAAATTGTTCTATAACAACTGTTAATAAAACAATCCAAATGGCATGAATACCAATCATCCACCTCTTCTCTAATTTTCGAGCATTTCGCACGCTCTGTTTCGTATGATTTATCAGCTCTTCGCTAGGAATCATCTCTCTCGCTAAACTACTTTTTATCTTTTGATCAAACTTATCTTCCTTCATAAACGAACCCCTCCAAATGTTCTCGCATTTGCTTTTTCGCATAATTAAGGCAGTATTTCACTGTACCAATCGGTATATTTAATATTTCACTCATTTCCTTATAAGAATATTGTTCATAATAGTAGAGTACGAGCACAGTTTTATACTTTTCATTCAATAACTGTATAACTTCCCGTATCATTTCCGCTTCCACTTTTTGAATAAATTCTTCTGATATATTCACTTCATCCGAGAAGTCTATTTCTCCACCATCTTCTTTATGAAACAAATCCAATATTCGATCTTTCCACCTTTTTTTCTTACGATAAAAATCCTAAAACGTACGAACACAAATTGTAGTAATCCACTTTTTATAATTCTCCACGTAAGAAAGTTGGTGCCGCGATGAAAAAACCTTTATCCACGTCTCTTGAAAAATATCCTCCGCGTCTTCTTTTGTCTTCGCTAACTTATAGCATAAGGAATATATTTGCCGCTTATATATATCAATCAATTCTTCTACCTTTTCTTCCATCATAAACCTCCTGTCATTTATATAAGACGACGCAAATTCTCCTTTTGTTTGATAAAATTTTATTTTTTTATTATCTCCATACAAAAAGGCAATCACAACATCTTGTGATTGCCTTTTACTGAAAGCGAAAAATTGGCTCCGCTTTTCTCTATTGTCCAGCTTCAGCGGCTAGAATACTCGGTGGCTTCGCGCCTTCCTCCGAGGCAAAGTACGCCTCTCTGTCAGGAGCTCCATCCCCCTCCTATTCTGAACGAGCCGCTTCCGCTTTTCTTCATTACATTTTTTCTGGTGCAGATACTCCTACGATTGCTAATGCGTTTTGAAGTGTAGTGCGTACTGCTTTCATTAACTCGTAGCGAGCTTTACTTAATTCTAAGTTATCTTGGTTTAATACTTTTTCTGCATTGTAGAAGCTGTGTAATGCTGCTGCTAATTCAAATGCATAGTTTGTAATACGGTGTGGTAGACGTTTTTGTGCTGCATCCGCAACTACTGCTGGGAATTCACCAAGTTTTTTCAGTAACTCCACTTCTTTCTCAGAAGTAACAAGTTTGTAGTTCACGTCTCCGCCTGTAGCTAATCCTAATTCTTCACCTTGACGAAGGATACTGCATACGCGAGCATGAGCATATTGTGCGTAGTATACTGGGTTTTCATTAGATTTTGATACAGCTAAGTCCATATCGAAGTCTAAATGAGAATCACCGCTACGCATTGCGAAGAAGTAACGCATTGCGTCCACGCCTACTTCTTCCATAAGCTCACGAAGTGTAACTGCTTTACCTGTACGTTTACTCATTTTCATTTTTTCACCGTTTTGGTATAGTTGTACCATTTGGATGATTTCTACTTCAAGTGTTTCTTTATCGTAACCTAGCGCTTGAATAGCAGCTTTCATACGTGGAATGTAACCGTGGTGGTCAGCACCCCAAATGTTGATTAACTTATCGAAACCACGCTCTAATTTATCACGGTGATACGCGATATCTGGCGTTAAGTACGTGTAAGAACCGTCATTTTTAATTAATACACGGTTTTTATCATCACCGTAAGTCATTGAGCGGAACCAAGTTGCACCATCTTCTTCAAAAATCTCATCGCGCTCTTTTAATACAGCAAGAGCTTGATCGATTTTTCCATTTTTATATAATGATGTTTCTGAGAACCATACATCAAATTTAACACGGAAACTTTCTAAGTCTTTTTGAAGTTTTGCTAACTCATATTTTAAACCGTATTCACGGTAGAATTCATAACTTTCTTTTTCATCAGCTTTCGCATAACGATCGCCAAACTCTTCAGCTAAACGTTTACCGATTGCAATGATGTCCGCACCATGGTATCCGTCTTCTGGCATTTCTTTCTCTAAGCCTAAAGCTTGCATGTAACGAGCTTCAACAGAAAGAGCTAAATTATGGATTTGGTTACCAGCATCATTAATGTAGTACTCACGAGATACATCGTATCCTGCTTTTGCTAATAAGTTACATAACGTGTCACCTACTGCTGCACCACGTGCATGCCCTAAGTGAAGGTCACCTGTTGGATTCGCAGATACGAACTCAACTTGCACTTTTTCACCTTTACCAGTATTCGTTTCACCGTAAGCTTCACCAGCATTAACGATAGTTGGGATTAAGTCTGTTAAGTAGCTATTATCCATGTAGAAGTTAATGAAACCAGGACCTGCGATTTCAATCTTTTCAATAGAAGCTTTTGCTTTATCGAAGTTTGCAACTAATTCTTCTGCGATCATACGAGGTGCTTTCTTTGCAACGCGTGCAAGTTGCATTGCCATATTTGTAGAGAAGTCACCATTTGTCTTATCTTTTGGAGATTCTAATACAACGTTTGGAATCTGTTCTTCTGTCGCTAATTCTGCCTTCAATACAGCAGCTTGAATTTCTTCTTTAATTAATCCTTTTACTTGTTCTAAAGAATTCATTATTTTGCCTCCTTCAAATTAATCGTAATTGTATATCTGCCAGCTTCTTGTTCACTTAGAAGCAATGCGTACGTTAAGAAGAGTTGTCCTTTTTTCTTTTCATCCGACCATTTAAAAAGAACGTTATCAGTCTTTGTTTGCAATGCAAACGTACCAAGTTCACTCGTGTACGTACCAGTTGTCCATTCACCTTTCACATGCGTTTGACGCATTGAAACAGCACCTGAACGCATAATGAGAACTTGTTCATCTTGAATTTTAATAATTGTTTTCACTTCGCCTTGTTCGTTCGGCTCTTGGAATGTTACGTATGTACCTTGACCTTTTACATAGTATTGACCATTTGCTTCAAAAGCAACGGTTTCCTTCCTCGCCCCTTCACGGATTTCTGTTACGAAATGAACGTGTACCGGCAAGCCTGCAAGTTGTTTCTCCACGTCTTGCACACCTTTCAAATGTTATAGATATTAAATACTACTTATAATAAATCACTTTTCCTATCATATCAAAAAAAACCTCTGTCTGTCTGCTGAAAAATCAGGAAAACTCCATTTCAAAAAATAATTCACTTTCACTTTATTTCATATGATAAAATATTTTTTAAATCTAAATATTCTTTCATTTAAAGAGGTGAATGAAGTGCTCCCCACAAAATTAAAAAAAGGTGATGAAATTAGAGTGATTTCACCATCTTGTAGTTTAAGTATTGTCTCAACTGAAAACAGGAAGCTTGCTATAAAAAAATTTAACAATATGGGCTTTCAAGTTACGTTCTCAAAACACGCTGAAGAGCTAGATCGCTTTGCTTCTTCTTCTATTTCTTCACGCGTTCAAGACCTTCACGAAGCATTTAGAGACCCGAATGTAAAAGCCATTTTGACGACACTTGGCGGATACAACTCTAACGGTTTATTGAAACACCTCGATTATAATTTAATTCGAGAAAATCCGAAATTTTTCTGTGGCTATTCAGATATTACTGCTTTAAATAATGCAATTTACACTAAAACAGGACTCGTTACATATTCAGGACCCCATTTCTCTTCATTTGGAATGGAGAAAGGTCTCGAGTATACGAACGATTACTTTTTACAATGCTTAACTTCTACTGAACCTATTGAAGTCCTACCATCTGAAACATGGAGTGATGATTCTTGGTACATTGATCAGGAAAATCGAGAATTTATTAAGAATGAAGGATATGTTTCGATTCACGAGGGCGAAGCAACTGGAGAGATTATTGGTGGTAATATGAGCACCTTAAACTTGCTACAAGGTACACCATATATGCCAAACTTAAAGGATAAAATTTTATTTCTTGAAGAGGATAGTTTAACTGGGAGAGCTACTCTTAAAACTTTTGATCGATATTTACATTCTCTTATGCAGCAGCAAGATTTTGAACATGTAAAAGGCATCGTTATAGGAAAGATGCAAAAAGGTGCAGAATGTACGATAGACGACATGCAAGAAATGATTGCTTCAAAGCCTGAGCTTGCACATATCCCTATCATTGCAAACGCAAGTTTCGGTCATACAACCCCGATTTTCACTTTTCCAATTGGCGGACGTGTAAAAATCATTTCTAACAAAGAAAAAACATCTATTACTATTTTAACGCACTAAAAAAGGAGCGAATGAGTCGCTCCTTTTATCGTTTTTCTATTTTTTCCAACGCTTTTTGCGGAATTGATTCTTTCGGGATTTCAGCCCATCCTTTTCCTTGCATACCTTTTGCATAAATTTTTATAAAAGCACCCGTATGTAATTCACGGTTCATCATTCTTTTAATAACCTGTAACTTTCCGTCTTCTGTATACCCTTTAAAAGTATACAAGTATTCTCCGTCTTTTTTCTCACCTTTATCTACTACCGCATAATAATCTTGTATTTCTTTATTTGAAAAGAAGTTGTCTACAAAAGCATGTACACCTTCTGTTTTTGTGTTCAAATAATACGCTGTTCCACCTAGAATAATGGCGAATACAGCTAAAACTTTAATTACCAATTTCATACATGAACCTCCTGTTTGCACTTCTTTTTCCCTAGTCATATATCTATACTTGTATTATACGAAAAATGGCATACTATACTCTATCTAAAAGTCTTACACTTTCCTTACATTATTGTAAGGGATTTTTTCTTACAGCAAGTTCCCAAGAAAAAATTTTTCCGTTTCATACACTTTTATATTATTATTGAATGATACGAATTTTTATTACAAAAATCAAAGGAGACAGTTTTCAAATGGCTATCTTGCAAGGTTTAGCACTATTACTTGTTGTACTTTGTCTATTTACACTTTTCAGTTACCGTGCGCCTTACGGAATGAAGGCGATGGGTGCTTTAGCTAATGCAGCAATCGCAAGTTTTCTTATTGAAGCATTTCACCGTTATATCGGTGGAGAAATGTTTCATAATGACTTTTTACAATCAGTAGGAGAAGCTTCCGGTAGTATGAGCGGTGTCGCAGCAGCGATTTTAGTCGCATTAGCAATCGGTGTTTCCCCCGTATATGCTGTTTTAATCGGTATCGCTACTAGTGGATTTGGTATTTTACCAGGATTTTTCGCTGGATACGTTTGTGCCTTCGTCGTGAAATTTCTCGAAAAGAAATTACCGGCTGGTGTAGAGTTTTTAGCAATTTTATTTATCGCTGCACCAATCTCACGCGGAATGGCAATGCTTATGGATCCGCTCGTTAACGCAACACTTGGTAAAATCGGTTCTATGATTTCAGTTGCAACTACAGAAAGCCCTATTATCATGGGTATTATGCTTGGTGGATTAATAACAGTTATTTCTACCTCTCCACTGAGTTCTATGGCACTCACTGCAATGCTTGGATTAACAGGTTTACCAATGGCAATTGGTAGTCTTGCCGTAGCAGCCTCAGCCCCAATGAACTTTATTTTCTTTAAACGACTAAAGATTTGTTCAAAGAAAGACACAATTGCTGTAGCAATCGAACCTTTAACACAAGCCGATGTTGTTTCAGCAAATCCGATTCCAATTTATGCGACAAACTTCGTTGGCGGTGCACTTGCTGGTATTATTACATCTCTGTTCCAGCTCGTTAATAATGCACCAGGAACAGCATCACCAATACCAGGACTTCTTGTTTTATTCGGATTTAATGACGTTGTAAAAGTAACAATTGCTGCTCTATTATGCGGAATCGTTACCACAATTGTTGGGTACATCGGATCAATCGTGTTCCGTAAATATCCAATTCGCTCTGCTGATGACATTCGCGGCATTACTTCGGAAGAGAAGGTTGCATAAGAAAAAGAGCTATTCCCTTTGGTTGGGAATAGCTCTTTTTAATGTTGCGTAATGGTAAATGAAATTATATCGACGATTTTTCAAATATATCGATCATAACTCAAAATATATCAACGATTTTTTCGTTATATCGACGATTCGACAAGACATATCGACTTACCGACACATAACGACAAAATAAGAGCCCTCTAATCATATAGAGGGCTCTTATTTTATCCAGCTACAGCGGATTCCGCTTTCATTTCACCCAACCGAGCAGCATTTCCCGCACGAATTTGCTTGCTGCGACTGGTGTTTGATCACTATGGTCGTAGACAGGAGCTACTTCTACTAAGTCCGCTCCAACTACATTTATATTTGAATTTGCAATTGCTACGATGGAATCTAATAATTCTTTAGATGTGATACCACCAGCTTCTAACGTTCCTGTTCCTGGAGCGTGAGCTGGGTCTAATACATCAATGTCGATTGTGACATAGACTGGGCGTCCTGCAAGTTTCGGTAATACTTCTTTTAACGGTTCTAATACGTCAAATTTATATAAGTTCATACCTACTTCTTTCGCCCATTCAAATTCTTCCTTCATTCCAGAACGAATTCCGAAAGAATATACGTTTTCCGGACCAATTAAATCACACACTTTACGAATTGGTGTAGAGTGGGATAAAGGCTCCCCTTCATACGATTCACGTAAATCAGTATGAGCATCCATATGGATGATTGCTAAATCCGGATATTTTTTTGCCATTGCCTTAAAAATTGGCCAAGACACTAAGTGCTCACCGCCGAGACCTAGTGGAAACTTATCGGCATCTAAAAGTTTTGATACATATTCTTCAATCATGTCTAAGCTGCGTTGTGCGTTTCCGAATGGTAATGGGATATCACCCGCATCAAAATATTTTACCTCTTCTAGTTCACGATCTAAATACGGACTATATTCTTCAAGACCGATTGATACTTCACGAATACGTGCAGGGCCAAAACGAGATCCTGGACGGTAACTTACTGTCCAATCCATAGGCATCCCATAAATAACTACTTTTGACTCTTCAAAACTTGGATGACTTTTAATAAATACTTTACCTGAATAAGCTTCATCAAAACGCATATTCTTTTCCTCCTTATGTGGAACTTAAGGTATCCCAACCTTTCATTATTTCTCAAATTTGGAGCGAGTTGCTCCTCTTTCTCGATTTACCGGGTCTTCTGTTTCATAAAAAGAAGACAATTTTCTTTACAGAAGTGTAAATAGCTAGCATGTTCAAGTCTTCTGGACAAACACCTTAAATGAGCTACTTACACTTTATTTGTTCCGTACGATTCTCTTACTTAATTAAATCGCCAACAAATTTCGGTAATGCGAATGCTGCATTGTGTAATTCTTTTGTGTAGTACTTCGTTTCGATTTCGTGGAAACGCTCTTCACTTACTTCTAATGGATCATGTTTTTTAGATCCGATTGTGAACGTCCAAAGACCACTTGGGTAAGTTGGAATGTTCGCTGTGTATAAACGAGTAATTGGGAAAATCTCTTTTACGTCTTTAAACACAGTTGTAATTAGTTCTGGTGTGAACCAAGGGTTGTCCGTTTGTGCAACGAAAATACCATCTTCTTTTAACGCTTTTGAAATTCCAGCGTAGAAGCCTTTTGTAAATAAGTTTACTGCTGGTCCTACTGGCTCAGTAGAATCTACCATAATTACGTCATATTCATTTTCGCTTTCTGCGATATGTAGGAAACCGTCTCCTACTTTTACTTCTACACGCTCATTATCTAACGCGCCTGCAATTGATGGTAAGTACTGTTTAGAGTACTCAATTACTTTTCCATCGATTTCAACAAGAGTTGCTTTCTTTACGCTTGGGTGTTTTAACACTTCACGAATAACACCGCCATCGCCGCCACCTACAACTAATACGTTTTCAGGGTTTGGATGTGTAAATAAAGGTACGTGCGCTACCATTTCATGATAAACGAACTCATCTTTTTCTGTTGTCATAACCATGCCATCTAAAATAAGCATGTTTCCGAACTCTTCCGTTTCAACCATATCAAGTTTTTGGAATTCTGTTTGCTCCGTATGTAATGTGCGGTTAATACGCGCCGTAATCCCAAAATGTTTTGTTTGTTTTTCAGTGAACCATAGTTCCATCGTACAATCACGCCTTTCAATGCAAATTTATAATAGGGACATCATTAATGTCCCCTAACAAAAATAAAACAAAACATCCAAAAAGTATAGTTAAAAGTACAAAAATACCGAAAATATATTTTAGTCAGAGGGTTCTAACATATACATGTAAAGAAAACCCTTTCTTAAGAAAGGGCTTTTGTCTCTACTTCTACCGGTTTTCGAATCGGAATTAAAATCATTACACAACCGACTAGCACAACAATTCCACCGACTAAAAACGGACTTTGCGGTGAAACAGTGTGGCCGATGATTCCTGATAAGATTGGAGCAATTGCGCCACCTAACCAACGAACGAAGTTATAAACACCAGATGTAACAGATCTTTCATAAGGTGAAATATCCATTACATAACTTGTAAATAATGCATTATTTAATCCTGATGCTAATCCTGATAGAACAATTAATACAATTTGTAACCACATAATTTTCACGAAGAATAGTGCAATTAAGAACAGCGCAAATACGAGTAAACTGCCTTTTAACAATGTTTTCGGCTCATATTTCCCTTCTAACTTATGTGCTAAAATTGCAGAACCGTAAGCTAACGCGAGTCCCCACCCACAAAATACAAATCCTAATTGAATAGCAGATAAATGCATAATAAGTGGTGAATATGCTAATACAACGAAAAATCCGTAGTAGTATAACATTCCTGAAATGGCGCCTTGCATAAACGGTTTATACTTCACCAGGTTAAGTAATTCTCCCACGCCTGCCGCTTTACGCTTCACTTTTCGCTCTGGTTCTTTCACAAAAAAGAAAACTAAAATAAATGCTAAGAAAATTAAAATACTCGTCGCAAAAAATGGGTAACGCCAAGAATGTCCACCTAATATCCCGCCTAATAATGGTCCACCTGCCATTCCTAAACCGATAGCTGCTTCATATAACCCTACCGCTTCATGAACTTCTTTGCTTAATGCAATCAATAAAGTCATCGCCGTTGCGAAGAACATCGCATTCCCTAATCCCCATCCAGCGCGGAAAAGAGATAACTGAGCAATCGTTTGCGATATACCGCATATAAACGCAAATACAGTCACGATTGCAAGACCGATTGTCATCATCCGTTTATCACCAAATCTCGATGCAAATATTCCAGCTGGTAACATCATAATTGCCATCGTCAAAATATACGCTGTAAATAACATCTCTACTTGCCAATGCGATGCACCAATCTTTTCAGCAATAATCGGCAAAATTGGGTCGACTACCCCTATACCTGAAAAGGCAAGGAAAGTAGCCAACACTGTAATCAATCTCCCTAGTTTTTGTTTGCTCTCCATTTTGATTACTCTCCTTTTGTATTCTCTAAAAATGTCACTGCACGATGTAAGCTGTCTTCAAGTTCTCCCTTTACACGCTGCATTTGCTCCATTTTCTCGTCTAGCGTTTGCACTTGTTTTTCAAGCATCTCTTTAATTTCTTGAATCACTTCACGATCACGGGGATTCTCACTATTTCTTCTTTGCTCCATTCTTTCTTTTAACGATAAAAAATGTTGCATTTCTTGAAGCGTAATCCCTAACACTTCTTTCGCTTCCACAATTCTTTTAATTCTAGCGATATCTTCGTCTGTATACAGGCGAATGTTCCCCTCACTACGTTCTGGGGGATGAATTAAACCAATTTCCTCATAATAACGAAGTGTACGTTTTGTTAAACCAACTTGCTTTGTGACTTCATCAATCTTATACATGTTTATTCCTCCCTTCACTCGATTATTACATTTTACGTTAACGTTAACTTTTGTGCAACTGTTAGACTTTTGTAAATGTTTGTCATATTAAATTGTATTTTTTCAAAAGCAGTTTCATAATGAAAGAAAAGAAACGATAAGGAGAATTTCACATGAGTAAACCACTTATTTTCGCTCATCGCGGCGTAAAAGGAACACATCCAGAAAATACGATGATTGCCTTCCAAGAAGCTGAACGCATTGGCGCCCACGGAATTGAACTTGATGTCCACCTATCAAAAGATGGTGAACTTGTCGTGATTCACGATGAAACAGTCGATCGTACAACAAATGGCATGGGTCTTGTTTCTGAAAAAACGGTAGAAGAGTTACAAGCTTTAGATGCCGGCAGCCATAAAGATCCTTCTTTCCATGAAGCAAAAATCCCAACGTTACGAGAAGTATTTATTTGGTTATCTACAACAAGCTTACAACTCAATATTGAATTAAAAACAGACGTGATTCACTATCCAAACATTGAAGAAAAAGTTGTTGCTCTCGTTCGAGAATATCATCTTTCTAATCAAATTGTATTCTCTTCATTTAATCACGACTCTGTTTCATTATTAGCAGAAATAGCTCCTGAAATCCCAAGAGCAATTTTATATGACACACCACTTGCTGATCCTATCGCTGAAGCACAAACTAGAGAAGCAACTGGTTTACATCCAAACTTTGAGCTACTAACAAAGGAATTTGTTCAACTCACGCAAAAACAAGGGTATGTTTTCCGTCCTTATACAATTAACGAATACAAAGATTTACAAACTATGATTGATTATGGCGTAGATGTCATTATTACCGATTGGCCAGCACGTGCATTTGAGCTCCTTTCTTAATTGAAGGAGCTCTTTATTTTCGAAATTTCATTGTTTAAAATAATCGAAAACCCTCAATACTAATACAATAATGTTTGTATGAATGAGGGGCTGAAAAAGATGGATCAAACTATGAATCCGAAACTTAAAAAATATAAACGTCTTTTCTTCACCGTAATGTTTTCTTCTGTTCTTTTTTTCGTTTTTTCCTTTTTTGTTATTATTATAGTTGCAAAAATTATGGGACCTCCTCCTGTCGCTGTCCCGCAAACAAGTGTCTTTTATGCTAATGATGACACTGTTATAGGACAAAGTAATGAGATGCAAAAACGATACAATGTATCTCTCAATGAAATTTCTCCTTATGTAAAAGAGGCAACACTTTCTATCGAAGATCAAAGATTCTACAAACATCATGGCTTTGATATGAAGCGTATCGCTGGTGCCATTGTTGCTGATTTAAAAGCGATGGCAAAAGTCCAAGGCGCTAGTACGATTACACAACAGTATGCCCGTAACCTATACTTAGATCATGATAAAACGTGGAAACGTAAACTATTAGAAGCAATGTACACAATCCGTCTTGAAGTGAATTATAATAAAAATCATATTTTAGAAGGATATTTAAATACAATTTATTACGGGCATGGTGCTTATGGAATCGAAGCTGCGTCCCGTCTATATTTTGATAAAACAGCAAAAGAATTAACATTAGCGGAAGCTAGTATGCTTGCAGGTATACCAAAAGGACCTAGTGTCTACTCTCCCTTTTTAAAAGAAGATCGTGCGAAAGAACGACAATCTCTTATATTAGATGAAATGGTAGAACAAGGTTATATTACGAAGAAACAAGCAGCTTCAGCAAAGAAAGAATCACTAACTTTCGCTTCATTAGATACGAAAAAAGTCGCAGAGGTCGCGCCTTATTTCCAAGATGCTGTACAAGCTTCTCTTCTTCGTGATATCGGATTAGATGAGCAAGCCTTACAAAAAGGCGGCTTGCGTATTTATACAACGCTAGACCCGAAATTACAATCGGTTGCAGAGCAAGCTGTAAAAAACCACATACCTGACACGACAAACATACAAACTGCGCTCGTCTCTATGAATCCAAAAACAGGGGAAGTAGCTGCCCTTGTTGGTGGAACTGATTATAATACAAGTCAATTTAACAGGGCTACACAGGCCGCTCGCCAGCCCGGATCTACATTTAAGCCATTTCTATATTATGCGGCATTAGAACGAGGATTCACCCCTGCTACGCGCTTAAAAAGTGAATACACTGTGTTCACTTTAGGTGACGGTGTTTCAAAGTATAAACCGAAAAACTATAAAGACTATTATGCAGACGATTTTGTAACAATGGCGCAAGCTCTTGCGGTCTCTGATAACGTCTATGCCGTGAAAACCAATTTATTTTTAGGCGAAGACATTCTTACAAAAACGGCGAAGCAATTCGGCATTAAGAGTGCATTAAAAGACGTCCCTTCCCTCGCGCTCGGTACATCTCCTGTAAAACCAATTGAAATGGTTAACGCTTATAGCATGTTCGCAAACGGGGGAAAAGAAGTAAAACCTATTTTCATTCGCCGCATTATGGATCATGAAGGAAATATTTTATACGATGCTCATTTGGAGAGTAAACAAGTTCTTGATAAGAGCAAAGCATTTGTGATGGAAGAAATGATGACAGGCATGTTTAATAAAAAACTAAGCAGTTACGCTGCTGTAACTGGTCAATCAATGTTATCTAAACTATCAAGAACATATGCTGGAAAATCTGGCTCTACTGAAACAGATAGTTGGATGATTGGGTTTACCCCGCAACTCGTAACTGGCGTATGGGTTGGATATGATCAACCTAAATCAATTTCAAACGTAGCAGAACAAGGCTATGCAAAAAGAATATGGACCGATACGATGGAGAAAGGCTTAGATGGACAACCTAAAAAAGAGTTTAAACAACCAAGTGACGTCGTTGCAGTCGATATTAACCCTGAAAACGGGAAAATTGCTACAAAAAATTGCCCAATTTCAGTGAAGATGTATTTTGCAAAAGGTACAGAACCAACTGAATATTGTATGGATCACGTTGATGATAAAGAGGAATTTGAAAAGACAACTGAAGAAAAGAAAAAAACAAGTTGGTGGAAAAAATACCTTCCTTGGTAGAATATCCGGCTATTTCACTGAACGTGGAATAGCCTCCTTGTCGAATCGTTGATATATTTTCATACAACAAGCCAAAATAAAAAGGATGTCTCACTAGTCAACAATCGACTAGTGAGACATCCTTTTCTTTTATTCACTTAATAATGCACGGCGCAATTCTTCGCTAGATTCGTTCCAAATCGCTTCATTATGTTCTTTCAAGAATGTACCAAGTACTTTTTTAGATGATTCGTCCATATGGTCAACCATAATGTGACGCTTCAATGATTTATCCATTTTGTTTACGTGCTCTGGAAGTGACTTATATCCGCGGCGAATTTCACGGTCAACTGTCATTTCACAAGCTGTTACACCTGCATAATACGCACCTGTTGCTGTTCTTTCAATCGTTACCCACACAAGCCAGTATGGTTTTCCGTTTGGAACTTCATCTTTATTTGTTAAAAACTTAATACCTTTTTCTACTGTACTACGTGCATGCATCGCACCAATATCAACAAATGCTGTTTTCTCTAGTACATCGACAAATACGGGTGAAATGTTTTCTAGGCTTAATGCCCCAACGCCAAAACCACCATGTCCATCCGTTGAATCATTTTTCACGATATTAAAACCGATTTTTTTCTTTTTCTCTGTCATATGTAAAGTCCTCCTCACTTAATGATTATAAAAGGCCAAAGATAGGCGCAATAATACTGTTTAAAAATGCAAATACATATGGAATAACAACACTAAAAATAGGTTGGATTGTGTAATTGCTAAGCGGTGTAATTACTAGAATTAATAAAGCAATTGCCCCGTATTTTTCATACTGTGTCATTTTCGCACGAATATTTGTTGGTGCTAAATCCTCCACTACGCGATATCCATCAAGTGGCGGGATTGGTAATAAGTTAAAGACAAGTAAAACAATATTCAACATAATAAAAATCTGGAAAAATTGAGCTAGCGTATCTGCTACTGCAAATGGAATTGAGTCTAATACACCAAATGTTAATAAGCTATACCAAATAATTAAACCGATTGCGCTTAAAATTAAGTTACTAATCGGTCCTGCAATTGAAACTAATATCCCTGCAAGACGAGGTCTTTTAAAGTTATATGGGTTAACAGGAACTGGTCTCGCCCAACCGAAACCAAGAATTAATACAGCAATCATCCCGATAGGATCTAAATGTGCCATCGGTGATAAAGTTAAGCGCCCTTGTCTCTTTGCTGTATCGTCTCCAAATTTATATGCTACATATGCATGCGCAAATTCATGCACTGATAACGCAATAATAATGGCCATTGCTACCAAAGGAATTTGGTGCAACGGGTATCTAAATAACTGATCCATGTTTCATCTCCTCTTCCATATGTCAAAAAAAGAAATTATTTGTTTTTTCGATTGTTCTTCCACATAATCCGCTATAATAAGAGTGTAACTTACATAAAAGGAGCGATTATATATGCCATACGTAACAGTGAAAATGTTAGAAGGACGCACAGAGGAACAAAAGAAAGCTCTTGCTGAGAAAGTAACAGCAGCAGTAAGCGAAACAACTGGTGCTCCTGAAGAAAACATCGTTGTTTTCATCGAAGAAATGTCTAAAAACCATTATGCAGTTGGCGGAAAACGCTTAAGCGACAAATAATTTCAAGTTTTTTCATAAGAAGCAGCACTTAGCTGCTTCTTATTTCTTTCCTTCTAACAACTCAATAATTCTCTCTTTATATTTTCCTTTTCTTCCATCTTCATAGATTAAATCATGCGGGTAGAATAGCTTTTGATCCCTTCTCTTCTTACCAGTAATCGCCTCAACAATATCCGATTCACGTGAGAGCTCTCTAAGCTCTCCATTTGGCATAAGAAGTAAGATTGGCAGACGTTCTTCTTCTTCACCAGCACGATAAAAGTCATACGGTAAGTCTGATGTTGAATCAACTACTAAATAATATTCTGGATCAAGTCCAATCTTTTTGAATAAACTACTTAATTCCATCCAATTATCTAAACCGTGCTTATCTGTAAACTCTACATATTTAAATAGGTTTCGATTCATAAAACGACGGCATAGATCGCTTAAAATTGGATCTTCTTCGTCCTGCCATACTTGGAAGTAATAATACATAACGTTCTCGTCTAACTTTAAATAATCCTCTACTGTCACTTCTTCTTCAAATAAAGAATAGAAATGAACAGGGTGATTTTTAAATGTATAATACTTCTCATGCAATGATTTTGCACGGTGTAAAATCTTCGTTAAAATAACTTCAGCACTGCGCGTTACCGGATGGAAATATACTTGCCAATACATTTGATAACGACTCATAATATAATGCTCAACAGCATGCATACCACTATTCTTAATGACTACTTGATTCCCGTACGGACGCATAACACGCAGTATACGTTCCATATCAAAGTTCCCATATTTTACGCCAGTAAAGTACGCATCCCTTAATAAATAGTCCATGCGATCTGCATCAATTTGACTAGAAATCATGCTAATCGCTAATTTATTAGTAGATGTTTTCGCAATTACATCGGCTACCTTTTGTGGGAAATCTTTATCCACACGACTTAATACGCGATTAATTTCCGTATCTCCAACGATAATCTTTTGCGTAAATTTCTCATGGTCTAATGAAAATACTTTTTCAAACGAATGAGAAAATGGACCGTGACCGACATCATGAAGTAATGCCGCACATAAACATAACAATCTATCTTCAGCATTCCAATTCGGTCTGCCATCAAACACATCATCAATCATACGACGAATAATTTCATATACACCTAACGAATGAGTAAAGCGACTATGCTCTGCACCGTGAAATGTAAAAAATGTCGTTCCAAGCTGCTTAATACGGCGTAAGCGTTGAAATTCTTTCGTTCCGATTAAATCCCAAATAACACGATCGCGCACGTGCACATATTTATGTACCGGGTCTTTAAACACTTTTGTTTCGCTGAGTTTGTCGTTTAAATATACCACCTTCCGACATCCCCCTTTCTTTACTGCATTCTTACTATATATTATAAACGAAATAGGAAACAGAAAGAAATGAAAGACTATATTAATTGCCCTTATATAAAGAAAAAACCACTTTTACCGGAGTAAAAGTGGTTTTTTTCACACATTATTTCCCTAAAACGAACTCAGCAACTTCATCTAAGATCATTTCTTTACCTAGCGGGAAGTAACCTTTGTTTAAGTCCTCGTTTTTAATCGTAAATACGTGGTTATTTTTAACAGCGTTCATATTTTTCCAAATTGATTCTTCTTGGAATTCTTTTAGACGCTGAGAACCGTCACCAGTCGTAAATACGAATAAGTAATCTGGGTTGTAATCAATTAAAGCTTCTTTTTGTACTTGTACTAACGCTTTATCAGTTGGTGTACCTTTAACCGCTGGTAATTTTAAATCTTTAAAGATTACACTACCGTAACCGTAATCACCGTATACACGGAAAGCATTTGGATATGCAGCCATTTTCATGAATTTAGCATCGCCAGTTTTCGCAACGATTTTATCATGTAATTTGCTTGCTTTTTCATCATACTGTTTGAACCATTCTTTTGTTTCTTTTTCTTTACCGAAGATTTGGCCTACTTCTTCGAATTTTGGACGCCATTGGTCTAATGGAGTTTTTAACATAACTGTTGGTGCAATTTTAGATAATTGATCATAAATCTTTTCTTGACGATCGTTTACAAGAATTAAGTCTGGTTTTGCAGCAGCTACTGCTTCGATATTAATTTTATCGCCCCAAGCAGAGCCAACTGGTTTAACGTCTTTTAATTTATTTGCAATATGTGCATCAATTTTTTCTTGCGATGTATTAGCAGTAATAATTGGTTTCATACCAAAAATTAATAATTCTTCTGTTGAACCACTAAGGTCAGCAATTTTCTTTGGATTTGCAGGGATTTTAATTTCCCCTTTTGCATGTTGTACAGTGCGCTCTTCAGTCTTCGCATCTTTCGCATCTGCTTTTTTCTCTTCTTTGTTAGAACAAGCTGCAAATAGTACAGAAGTAACGACTAGTACCATTGCTAATAACGCCATTTTAAAATTCTTCATGTTTCCACTCCTTCTAGCTGTATTTCTCTTATAAGTTACAGTGAACTATAAGAAACAAGGTTAACAATTAATCAATATATATTTATTAATTGTTGTTTATGCCCCGTTCTAACGGGTGTTCAACTTCCTATTTACTAATAAGAAGCTCAACGTCCATTAGAAGCCCCCCTCTTTACGAGGGGGATTCTACTTATGCCTTTTTACGCAATTGATTACTAATCATCGCTAAATCATATGTTAAACAAATTGGTTTACAGTTTACTGGACATGGAACGATTTGAGCTTCAATCTCAAATACACTGCGAAGTGTTTCACTCGTCATTACTTCGTCTGGCGTTCCTTGTTTCATTAACTTACCAGCTTTTAATGCAATCATATGATCTGAGAAACGAGAAGCATGGTTTAAGTCATGGATAACCATAACAATCGTTCTACCTTCTTCTTCGTTTAACTTTTTCAATAAGTTTAATACTTCTAATTGATGAGCCATATCTAAGTACGTTGTCGGTTCATCTAATACAAGTAATTCCGTCCCTTGTGCAAGAGCCATCGCAATCCATACGCGTTGGCGTTGCCCACCTGATAACGCCTCTGCTGGACGATTTGCGAATTCTGTCATTCCCGTCACTTCAAGTGCCCAATGAATGTAGCGATAATCCTCTTCTTTCAACGTTCCAAATCCTTTTTGATGAGGAAAGCGCCCATATGAAACGAGTTCAAATACAGTAAGGCCCGTTGGCACTTCTGCAGTCTGTGGTAAAATTGCCATTTTCTTTGCGATTTCTTTCGTTGGTTGTTTCTCGATTGCTTTTCCGTCAAGATAAACAGTACCTTTTTTCGCCTTCAAAATACGAGAAGCCGTTTTTAATAATGTGGACTTCCCACAACCATTTGGTCCAATAATTGTTGTAATTTTCCCTTCCGGAATTTCAACTGTTAATCCATCAATAATTAACCCTTCATTATAGCCAACAGATACCGCATCAACTGCTAAAGTTGCCATACAAAAAGCCTCCCTTTATTTTGTCCTCATAAGTAGGTATATGAAATACGGTGCACCAATTACAGAAATAACAAGACCGACCGGTATTTCTGAAGTTGTTAACACACTTCTTGAAATTACGTCTGCGAATAAAAGTAAAAACGTCCCTATTAGTGCAGCGGTAGGCAGCATAATTTGATGTTTACCACCAACAAGGCGCCTCGCTAAATGCGGAGCCATTAAACCGATAAAACCAATTCCTCCGGCAACAGCAACAGATGCACCAGCTAAACAAACTGCAATAAATAATAATTTACGTCTTTCTTTTTCTACATTTACACCAAGGCCAACTGCTGTGGAGTCGCCTAGGTTCATTACGTTTAATATGTGAGCCTTACTAATAGCAAGTGGCAAGAAAATAACCATCCATGGAAGTACACTTAGTACAAACTTCCAATCTGTGCCCCATAGACTTCCTGCTAACCAAATCGTAGCAAAACGGAAATCGTTAGATGTCATCTTCATAGAAAAAATTAAACTAACAGCACCAAACCCAGCTGCAACAGCGATACCGACAAGTATTAATCTCGTTGATGAAACGCCGTCTTTCCATGCTAATAAATAAATAATAACAGCTGCTAATATCGCTCCAACTAGTGCGAAGAACGGAAGAATGAATACAGATAAAAATGTACCAGTTCCTACCTTCCCGAAGAAAAAGTAGACAAAGATAACAACTGTTAATCCCGCTCCAGCGTTAATACCGATAATACCTGGATCAGCAAGTGGATTTCGTGATAACCCTTGCAAAATTGCACCTGACATAGCTAAAGCAGATCCAACTAGTATAGCAATGACCATACGTGGCATACGGAATTCAAATAAAATAACAGACTGATCTTCAGCCCCGAGTCCAACCAATGACTTTAATACGTCCATTGGGGGTATTTTAAATGTCCCTGTATTTAAACTCACTAAAAATACAGTAACGATTAATCCTACTAAAATTGTTAAAACAGAAACGTTCTTTTTTGTTAAGACACTTGTCCTCACATTTTTCCTCTCCCTTCGTTACGTGCTAAGTAGAGGAAGAATGGAACCCCAATTAGCGCTGTAATTGCTCCAATTGGCGTTTCAAACGGCGGATTAATAACGCGAGATAACATATCTGCACATTCAATTAACAGCCCGCCTAAGACCGCAGAACATGGAATAACCCATCTATAGTCTGAGCCTACAAGGAAACGAGTCATATGTGGGATGACAAGACCAACAAATCCAACCGATCCTGCCATAGAAACTGCCGAACCTGTTAACACAAGAACAAGTACTGTCCCGATAAATTTAATTAATGTCGTATTTTGACCAAGTCCAATCGCAATTTCTTCACCGAAGCTTAAAATTGTAATATACCTCGACATCATAATTGCAATGAAGAGACAAACTAGACCAATCGGTACTAACATATTAATACTTTCCCATTTCACGCCAGCAACTCCGCCTGCATTCCACATACTCACCTCTTGGGCAAGATTGAAATATAGCGCAATTCCAGATGAAATGGCCCCTAATAAAGCACTAATTGCTGCACCTGCTAAAGCTAATTTCACAGGTGTTAATCCACCTGGTGAAGAAGATCCAATTCCATATACAATGCTCGCTCCAAACGCAGCACCAATAAAAGATGCGATAACGAACATTAAATAAGGTGAATTAGGGAAGAATGCATACATAATTGCAATTCCAAATACAGCCCCATCTGTAATCCCCATTAACGACGGTGATGCAAGTGGATTTCGCGTCATACCTTGCATAATTGCTCCTGATACCGCTAAAAAGGCACCTGCAACTACGCCCCCTATTGCTCTAGGCATGCGAAGTTCTTGAATTACATTATGATGCGTAATAGAACCGTCAAACTGAAATACAGCTTGCCATACAGTCTTTAAACTAATATCTGCAGCACCAAACGAAATAGACAATGCCATGCTTAAAGCTAACAAAATTGTACCTGCTACTAAAATAATAGAAGCAATGAGCGGCCTGCTCTTAATCTCTTTAACATTCACATCTTGCTGTTCTATACTCCTTGCGCTCGCTTCCATCCCTCAACCATCCTAACCAACAACATATGTTTAATTTAATGAAATGAAATTTATTCTCAAATAGCAATAAAAAAAATTAAATGAATCGGCCTTTTTCTGATAATGATTCTCAGAATCAGACACCTTCTATTCTACCTATCGCTTCAAAAGACTGTCAACCATTATTTTGAAATACAATTTCATATAGGTCGAGACCTTAATAAATAGATAATGCCTATCTGTCATTAATCACCAGTTAAGCTTTCTCAGAATAGATTCTTCCTCTTATGGGCATAAAAAAAGAAGAGTAATCTGTTCACTCTTCTTTTCCTTACTTATTTAACTTTGCCTCAATTTTTACAATTAATTCGTCTTCTGTTGGCGCTGCAACTGGACGATTATTTACAAATGCGAATGATTTTTTACGGCCAGGGCCACAGTAAGACTGACATCCAACTTCAATCGTTGCACATGAATCTACTTTTTTTAGCTTTGGAATCAACGTTTTAACGTTCGTTGCCTGACAATCATCACACACACGAAATTCGTTTCCCATTATATAACACTTCCTCTATTTTAAACTTTTCTCAAGTACATTTAAAAATAAACACTAAATGGTATTTTACCGTTCTTTGAAGCTCGTTGCAAGTTTCCTTTCGACGCTCTTTCCTCATATAATGCTACATATTTATATGTTCTCCTACAGCACCTTCCGTCATTCTTGGCAAAATTTATCCCGCTTTAATGGGCAGTAAGATCCCCACCTCAAAATTCAGCGAAAGCAAAGAAGTTAGGCGGGGGATGAAGAACCTCCCCACTGATTAAAGTTTCACTTTATACCTTTCATCGAAATCTACCATATTTTTAAAAGCTTTGTATAAAAGCTCACTTTTTTGCCCATTATAAAAATAGGAAGTTCATAAAAAGAAAGGGAGTTGAATCTATGAAAGTAAGACAAGATGCTTGGACAGATGAGGATGATTTATTACTTGCTGAAACTGTACTTCGTCACGTTCGAGAAGGAAGTACCCAATTAAATGCATTTGAAGAAGTAGGAGACAGATTAAATCGTACATCGGCTGCCTGTGGTTTCCGTTGGAATGCTGTTGTTCGCTATAGCTATGAACAAGCTCTTCAACTAGCAAAAAAACATCGTAAAGATAAAATGCGTGCTGCAAGTGGTGAACAAGCGAAAAAACGTTTACTTTATACACCACCAGCTTCAGATTCGATAACTAATTATGAAGAGTTCGTACAAGAGGAATCAATTGTACAATATAAAGAAGCTACTCCATATCAAGAAACTACCGTTCCTGCTGCAAAGGGCTCTATGACAATGCAAGATGTTATTTATTTTTTACAAACAGTCGGATCTTCAAATATAAAAGTGACAGCTCTTGAAAACGAGAATACGAGATTGAAACAAGAAATTAAATCACAAATCCTTCGAAATGAAGAACTAGAAAAGAAACTGGAAAAATTAGAAAAACAATCTCATACTGTACAAGAAGATTACGAAACACTTATGAACATTATGAACCGCGCTCGTAAGTTAGCAGTCATGGACGACGAAGAACGTTCTCAAACATCTTTCCGAATGGATCGAAACGGTAATTTAGAAAAAATTGCAGAGTAAAAAGGATGCATGTAATGCATCCTTTTTATTATTTCACCTTTAAACTTTCCCTTTATATGTGAGGAAACTCCATTCTTCATTTTTTGCTATAATAGAGATTGTCATTTTAAAGATAAGGGG
Source organism: Bacillus cereus group sp. BfR-BA-01381 (assembly GCF_022663555.1). Lineage (NCBI taxonomy): Bacteria > Bacillati > Bacillota > Bacilli > Caryophanales > Bacillaceae > Bacillus > Bacillus cereus group sp. BfR-BA-01381. Next base: position 10,431 of record NZ_JAKUFR010000053.1, on the reverse strand, counting down.
TTAGTTATATGAGCAATTCCCGTTCCATTTTATCTCAGCCAGAGTGGCGTATTGTAGATCAGTCTAGTTTGGGACCAACATTCCATGCATTGCAGTCATTCGCAATGGACGACACATTATGCACAAGTATAGGAAATAGCCAATCAGCTGCAACAATGCGCTCTTGGGTTCATCACAATACAATTGTTCTTGGCATTCAAGATTCACGCCTACCACACTTGGAACAAGGTATTACCTTTTTAAAAGAAAACAACTTCAATGTTATCGTTCGTAATTCTGGCGGACTGGCAGTCGTACTTGATGAAGGTGTGTTAAACGTATCACTTTTATTCCAAGAGACCGAAAAAGGTATCGATATTGATCTTGGATACGATACAATGTGGCATTTAATTCAGGAAATGTTAAAAGATTACGATGTTACAATTGAGGCAAAAGAAATCGTTGGTTCTTACTGCCCTGGTAGCTACGATTTAAGTATTCGCGATCAAAAATTTGCTGGTATTTCACAGCGCCGTATTCGCGGTGGTGTCGCTGTCCAAATTTATCTCTGTGCTACAGGAAGTGGCTCTGAACGTGCCGCACTCGTTCGTGATTTCTACAACCTAGCCATTCAAGGAGAAGAAACACGCTTTACGTACCCTGAAATTGTACCGAACACGATGGCTTCACTTTCAGAATTACTTGGCGAAACCATTACAGTGCAAGATTTAATGATGCGCCTTTTAAAAACACTGCAACAATTCGCTCCAAAGTTAACACCATCTCAATTAACAATAGATGAAATACCTTTATATGAGACGAATTTACAACGTATTATTGATCGTAACAATAAAGCACTTGGCTTAGAAAAATAAAGACCGTCGCTATTTTAGCGACGGTCTTTATTTCAATTCGTTATAGAATTAAAGTGCTTGAGCTGCTGTAATTAAAGCTAACTTGTACACTTCTTCTTCGTTACATCCACGAGATAGGTCGTTTACAGGCATGTTTAAACCTTGTAAGATTGGTCCTACTGCTTCGAAGTTACCTAAACGTTGAGCGATTTTGTAGCCAATATTACCAGCTTCTAAGCTTGGGAATACGAATACGTTAGCATCACCTTTAATTGTAGAACCTGGAGCTTTTTTCTCAGCTACAGATGGTACGAATGCAGCATCGAATTGGAATTCTCCATCTAAAGTTAATTCTGGAGCCATTTCTTTTGCAATGCGAGTTGCTTCTACAACTTTTTCTGTTTCTGGAGATTTCGCAGAACCTTTTGTAGAGAAGCTTAACATAGCAACGCGTGGATCAATGCCGAATAGTTCAGCAGTTTTCGCACTTTCGATACCAATTTCAGCTAAATCTTGGCTATTTGGTGCAATGTTAATTGCGCAATCAGCGAATACATATTTCTCTTCTTCACGTACCATGATGAATACGCCAGAAGTTTTTGTAACGCCTGGTTTTGTTTTAATGATTTGAAGTGCTGGACGAACTGTATCAGCTGTAGAATGAGCCGCACCACTTACTAAACCGTGTGCTTTGCCCATGTATACAAGCATTGTACCGAAGTAGTTTTCGTCTTTAAGGATTTTGCGAGCGTCTTCTTCAGTTGCTTTACCTTTACGGCGTTCAACGAAAGATGCTACCATTGCATCCATTTCTTCGTATGTAGCTGGGTCGTAAATATCAACGCCTGCTAATGTTAAATTCATGCTAGCAGCTTTTGCGCTAATTTCTTCTTTATTACCAACTAAGATTGGTTTTACTAACTCTTCTTTTGCTAAACGCTCTGCAGCGCCTAAAATTCTTTCATCAGTTCCTTCAGGAAGTACGATAGAAATGCCTTTTCCTTGAACTTTTTCTTTTACTGTTGTAAATAAGTTGCTCACGAATAAACCCTCCTACATATGTTAAAAAACTCTATCTTTAAGAATACTTCTTTTCCTCTATATTTTAAACTTATAGCTCCCAAAAAATAGATAAAATAAAAATGATTATATTTTCATAAAATTCAGCCGTTAGATTTACCTCGCTTAAACACTTAAATGTGACAATTTTATGCGCCAAGGTTTTATATAGATGATTTTAAAACTATATATGCTATAGTTAACGTGTAAAACTATCATTAACTGAGGTGAATAGAATGAGTGAAGCAACAACAACGTTAGATGGCTGGTATTGTTTACATGATTTACGTTCTATTGATTGGGCTGCATGGAAAACATTATCTAGCGACGAACGCGGACAAGCTGTGTCTGAATTTTTAAATGTCGTTGAAAAATGGAACGACGTAGCTACTGCAAAAAAGGGCAGTCACGCAATGTATACAGTTGTTGGCCAAAAAGCTGATATTATGCTTATGATTTTACGTCCAACAATGGAAGAGTTAAATGAAATTGAGACAGAATTGAATAAAACAACTTTAGCTGAATATATGGTTCCTGCATACTCTTACGTATCTGTTGTTGAACTAAGCAACTACCTTCCAGCTGATGAAGATCCATACCAAAATCCACAAATCTTAGCTCGCTTATATCCTGAGTTACCGAAAGCAAATCACATTTGCTTCTATCCAATGGACAAGCGTCGCCAAGGTGATGACAACTGGTACATGCTTCCGATGGAGGAACGTAAGAAAATGATGTACAGTCATAGTAAAATTGGTCGCCAGTACGCAGGTAAAGTACGCCAAGTTATTTCAGGATCTGTTGGATTCGACGATTTTGAGTGGGGCGTAACATTATTCGCTGACGATGTTCTTCAATTTAAAAAGCTTATATATGAAATGCGCTTCGATGAAGTAAGTGCTCGTTATGGTGAATTCGGAACATTTTTCGTCGGAAACATTTTACCAGACGAAAAGGTAGAGAAATTTTTACACATATAAATCGTGAAAAAGGAACGAAATTCGTTCCTTTTTTTATTCCCCTCTATATTTCTCCTCAAAAAAGTTCTTTTTTCCGTAAATTTGAACAAAAATCGACAAATTCCTTTTAAATACCTTACAAAATTGTAACCTTTCTATATCCAAATTTATGCTAAAATGGTACGAGCTATATGCTAATAACGATGCGAAGGTGATAATGTATATGAAGAAAATCTTGTCTATTTTACTAGTGTTTCTATTGTCAATTTCTTCCTTAGGAGTAACAACATCCCATGCGGAAGAAAAAATACACATTGAGGCAGCTGCTGCACTTCTATTTGATGCAGATACAGGAAAAATACTGCATGAACAAAATCCAGATGAATTACTAGCTATCGCTAGTATGTCAAAATTAATTGTTGTTTATGCCGTGTTAGAAGCAATTAAAGAAGGAAAAATCACTTGGGATACAAAGGTAAACATTTCCGATTACGCTTATGAAGTTTCACGTAATAATGAATTCTCTAACGTGCCGTTTGAAAAAGGACGTCAATATACTGTAAGAGAACTATATCATTCTATCGTTATCTTCTCTGCAAACGGATCTAGTATTGCCTTAGCAGAACTTCTTGCAGGAAGTGAGAAAAACTTCTTAAATCTTGCAAATGAACATGCAAAAAAACTAGGGTTAAAGAAATATAAATTTGTAAACGCTACTGGTTTAAATAACGCTGACTTAAAAGGAAAACATCCTGAGGGTACTGATCCAAATGCAGAAAACTCTATGTCAGCTCGCGATATGGGTATACTTTCAAAAGCAATGATTACAAAGTATCCAGAAATGCTAGAGGATACAAAACAAAGATTTAGAAACTTCCCAGATAATCATCCGAAACCAATTCGTATGGAAAACTGGAACTGGATGTTACCAGGAGCTGCTTTCGCTTATGAAGGTACCGATGGTTTAAAAACCGGAAGTTCTGATACGGCTGGATACGGATTTACTATTACTGCTAAACGTGGTGATGTACGTCTTATTTCGGTTATTATTAAAACAAAATCAATGGACGAGCGCTTCACAGAATCTCGTGAGTTAATCGAATACGGGTTTAATAACTTCGAAAAACAAAAACTAAAGGTCGATAAAAACAATACACTCTCTGTAGTACAAGGGAAAGAAGATCAAGTAACTGTTGCACCGGAAAAAGAAATAACCATAATTGCAAAAAAAGGTAGCAAAGACCCTTATAAAGTTGGAACTGAAGCAGATAAATCACTTGCTGAAGATGGTCATTTAGTTGCTCCTATTAAGAAAGGGGCCAAAGTAGGTTCGATTACTTTAGAATCAACTGATAAATATGGTTTCTTAGACGGTAGTAAAAGTATGAAAGTTACTGCAAAAACGACAGAAGAAGTTGAAAAAGCAAATTGGTTTGTGTTAACAATGCGCTCTATCGGTGATTTCTTCTCAAACTTATGGTCTAAAGTTTTTTAATAAAAAAGCTGGCTCACGCTAGCTTTTTTTTATTTTCCACTCCCAATGTAAAACTTCGTTTGGTTGTCATATCTGACCCTTTTTCCTCATACGTATGAACTAGTAATTGTTACACACTTCATCTAGAGATAAACCTCTTTCAAAAAGGTATTCCAAAAAGAGAGGTGACACATAATGGGCGTTATCGCGCATAACGAAGAAGATGTTAAGTTATTAGCTAGATTGATGCGTGCTGAAGCTGAAGGAGAAGGACAACAGGGGATGTTAATGGTAGGAAACGTTGGAGTAAATCGTGTCCGCGGGAATTGTTTAGACTTTAAAAATATTCGTAATTTACGTCAAATGGTGTATCAAAATCCTGGTGGTTTTGAGGCAACCCAAAAAGGTTATTTTTATCAACGTGCAAGGGAACAAGATATCGCATTAGCAAGGCGAACGATTCAAGGACAACGTTTTTGGCCTGCAAATTTTGCCTTATGGTTTTTTAGGCCTGAAGGTGCATGTCCACCAACTTGGTATAACCAGCAAAACTCTGGTCGCTTCAAAAAGCACTGCTTCTTCCAGCCAAATGCTGGGGATTGCCCTAGCATATATTAAGGAATGAAAACAAGGAGGGATTTTTGAATGGCACAGCAACAAAATCCGTATTACGGAACAGGTTTCTATCAACCATCTGGAACTTACGTACAACCGCAACAAATGACCCCACAGCAACAGCAACAACAGCAAGCAATGCAACAACAAGCTGCGCAAGCTCAATATGCTGTTTCTCAAGGTATGTTACCTCTAGAACAGTCATATATTGAAAATATTCTTCGCTTGAACAAGGGCAAGCAAGCCACAGTTGTAATGACTTATGAGCGTGGTAGTTCACTCGGTACACAATCCTATACAGGTATTATCGAAGCAGCTGGTCGTGATCATATTGTAATTAGTGAGCCAGAGTCAGGGAAACGTTATTTACTACTAATGATTTACTTAGATTATGTAGAATTCCCAGAAAGAATTACGTATTTGCCTGGTCAACAAGCAACTTATGCTCCAAGACCATAAAAAAGCTGGCATATGCCAGCTTTTGTTTTTTATAATCCCTTTACAACTGCAGTTCCGACTAAGATCCATGCCACAATAAACGCCACACCACCAAGAGGTGTAATTGGGCCAAAGAACTTAATACCTGTCGTACTTAATGCATACAAACTACCTGAAAACATAATAATTCCGGCTACCATAAGCCAGCCAGCAGTAGTTAAAAGTGATGATTGAATTTTATCCATCAATAAAGCAACTACAAATAGTCCGCCTGCATGAAACATTTGATATGTAACACCTGTTTTCCAGACTTCTAACATTTTTGCAGAAACTTTATTTTCTAAACCGTGTGCTCCGAAAGCCCCTAACGCAACAGATAGCCCCGCTGCAATACAACCTAGTAAAAAGAAAATTTTCATCTTAATTCCCCTTTTTTACTTTTATCATAAGCAATTTTTTCATATAAGCCAAACGATTTATCCTCTAAAAATCAAATAAAGAATTACCGTTTGCATCACTTTCTTTTATATATACTGGCTCATCAGAAACCGGTGCAATTGGTTGCATCGTGATTGGTTGTGATCCAATTATTTGTGATTGAATTTGTGGCTCTCTATACGTAGAAGATTCAACTGGCTCATCTAATAATAAATCACATAAAGCACGCACAACTAATACATGTTCTTTTGATTTTTGTCCTTCACTACTTTTTGCCTTTGCAATTTCATTCGCCATTTTATTTAAAATTTTATCACTCGATATTTGCATTCCTCGTCACCTCTTACTTTGTAGTTCTTTCTCAAATTGTCCCAGCTTCTCTACTGAACCAAATACTATTATCATATCATGTTCTTGCAGTTTTTCCTGCCCCGTTGGATTATGTATAACATTCCCATTTCTCAAAATCGCTAAAATTGTTACATCAAATTGATTTCTTACATCACTCTCTAGTAACGATTTACTAGCTAAAATAGAGCCTTCGCCGACTGCAATTTCTTCAATTACAAATGACTGCTCCACGCCATACAGTACTGTATCAATATAATGAACTGTTAACGGATTCGCAATACCTTTTGCAATATGAATCCCTGCCATACTAGATGGATTAATAACCTTATTTGCACCAGCCCTCTTTAATTTGTCTTCAGTTTCTGGTTTTTCTGCTCTTGCCACAATTTTAATTGCATCGTTTAATCCTCTTGCCGTTAACGTAATAAATACATTTTCAGCGTCATTTGCTACGATAGCAACTAAACCAGCTGCCTTTGAAATCCCAGCATGATGTAACACTTGGTCTTCTGTTGCATCTCCATGTACATATAAAAGTTTTTCCTTCTCTAATACGCTTTCATCCTTATCCACGACGACAAATGGAATTTTCTTTTCTTGCAATTCATGTACAACTTGAAGCCCTACTCTACCGCAACCACATACGATAATATGATTTTGTAACTGTGCTATTTGTTTATCCATCTTCTTCCTCCGTACTGCATGAAATAGGTTCCCTTCAATAATCATAGCTGCCACTACACCAATTGCATACGTAACAATACCGACTCCAACAGGAATAATAAGAAGTGCAAATACTTTCCCTGCCTGCGTTATAGGTACCGCATCTCCGTATCCAACCGTCAATACAGTAATCATCGTCATCCAAAATGCTTGAAACAAACTAATCTCTTCAATTGTCATAAATCCTAATGTTCCTAGCATTACGACAAAAGTCATACATATAACTGCTATCCATAATTGCTTACGTGCATTCATATCATGTTTCAACTCTTTTCTCTATCTACATCTTTGCCAGTGGAAATGAAATACATATATACTAGATACGGAATCTATGAAAGAGGTTGATATAATGAAAACATTTCTTTCCGCCTTACAATGGGCACTATTTATTTTAGCTGGGAGTCTTATTGTACCAATTAGCGTCGCAACTAGTTATGGCCTTGATGGCGCTGAAGCTATTGCATTCGTACAAAGAACATTATTTGTTCTTGGCTTTGCCGGTCTACTGCAAGCTATATTTGGACATAAACTTCCTATTCAAGAAGGTCCTGCTGGCCTTTGGTGGGGAATTTTCTCCCTTTACGCAAGTTTAGGTGTCGTATTATTTGGATCAAACAATGAGACACTTAAAGTTCTTCAATATGCTTTCTTATTAAGCGGTATCATTTGTATTATTCTTAGCGTTTTTGGACTTATTGATAAACTCGTTCGCTATTTTACACCGACAGTCATTGGAACGTACTTATTTCTTCTTGTTGCACAACTTAGTGGTTCCTTCTTAAAAGGAATGTTCGGTCTTGATGGAAAACATACAGAAGTACAACCTAACGTATTTATTCTTTCACTCATTGTTATTTTACTATCCTTTTTCATCATGAAGCTACCTATTATCGGACAATATTCTGTTCTTTTCAGTATCGTTTGCGGCTGGATATTATTCGCATGCTTTGGATTATCTAATCCAATAACACCAGTGACAGACATAATCCGTTTTCCATCCTTATTTGTTTTCGGAATGCCTCGTGTTGAATGGAACATGGTAATTACGGTCATTTTCGTTACACTCTTACTTCTAACAAATATGTTAGCAAGTATTCGTGTTGTGCAAAAGGTTGTCTCTAAATATGAAGAAAATGCTGCATCAGATCGTTTTAAACAGGCCGGTATTATAACAGGAATCAATCAATTACTAGGCGGCCTGTTTTCGGCTATCGGACCTGTCGCTATTTCTGGATCAGCAGGTTTTATTGCAACGACTAATATTTATAAACGCCTCCCATTTATATTAGGGTCAAGCTTTATTATTGTCGTTAGTATATTCCCAAAGGTCACTTCATTCTTTGCGGCAATCCCAGTTGCAGTTGGTTATGCTGCCATTTATCCTGTATTTGCAAGCATGATCGGTCTTGCCTTTCGGGAATACGAAACGGTACAGGATAAAGAACGATTATTTAAAGTAGCGGGTCTTTCAATCTTCACAGGAATTGGGGTTATGTTCGTTCCAGCAGGAGCATATTCCACGCTTCCACCATTTCTAGCTTCGTTCCTAAGTAATGGTCTCGTTCTTGGAGCTGTAATGGCAATCTTGCTAGAAATACTCTTTTCTCGTTCTACAGCAAAACAAGTATCGTAAATTGGAAAACTTCCATTATTGCACTCTACCTTTAGAGTTGTTACGATAAAGTGAAACTTTAATCAGTGGGGTTTTCTTCATCCCCCACTGATTATTAATTAATATGATGAGAAAAACACTCATAAAAATGAATCTACTTCTTTTCAAAGAGGTTCGATGTCTTACTATTATTCCTTGCATCTCCATGAACATATATTTGATTTAAATAAAGAAGGGACTTTTCAATATGACTTATAAAATGATTGTTTTAGATTTAGATGATACTTTATTACGTGACGACCATACTATTTCACCTCGCACGAAAGAAGCTCTAATGACTGCACAAGAACAAGGTGTAAAAGTTGTACTTGCTTCCGGACGTCCAACATTTGGTATGCGCAATGTAGCGAAAGAACTTCGTTTAGAAGAATACGGCAGTTTCATTCTATCTTTTAATGGCGCAAAAATTATTAACTGTAAAACAAACGAAGAAATCTTTAGTAGTACGCTATCTCCTGAAATCGTTCACAACCTATTTGAAATTAGTAAAACTGAAGATGTATGGATTCATACTTATATTGGCGATGATATCGTAACAGAAGAAAATAATCCTTATACTGAAATTGAGGGCGATATTACTGGTATGCCAATTGTTGTTGTAGATGACTTTAAGGCTGCTGTTAAAGAGCCAGTAGTAAAAGTATTAATGAATAAAGAGGCTGAACGCCTTGTTGAAGTAGAATCAAAACTACAAAAACAACTAGAAGGACAATTAAGCGTTATGCGTTCTAAACCATTCTTCTTAGAATTTACTGAAGCTGGTGTTACAAAAGGAACGAGCTTAAACCAACTGATTCAAAAACTTGGCATTAAGCGCGAAGAAGTTATCGCAATGGGCGATAGCTATAATGACCAAGCAATGATCGAATTCGCTGGTCTTGGTGTTGCAATGGGCAATGCACCTGATGATATTAAAAAAATTGCAAACTATGTAACAGATACAAATATGAACGATGGTGTAGCAAAGGTTGTAGAGAAGTTCGTACTAAAAAAAGAAGCACTTGTTTAATATTTCCACTCATAAAACCTATTTGAAGTCAAACACTTCAAATAGGTTTTTATTTAAATTACCATGCTTTTGTGACTATATTTTGAACTTTGCACTATTCTCGTAGTGTAAACTTTCTTTTTGTATATAATGAAACAAAATAGACTATTTTATTTCGAAAAAGAATACAAATTTACTATAAACAAGCATATGTTAAGGGAGGCCATTTTACATGTTATCTACACCAATCGGACGATTAAGAGCAATTGGACTTATTGAGGGGATTTCTTTCCTACTACTATTATTTGTAGCAATGCCATTAAAATATTTCGCAGGATTTGCAACAGCTGTTAAAATTACAGGCATGGCTCACGGTGTTTTATTTATTTTATTTATCTTCGCAGTAATTCAAGTAACAATCGTACACCGTAAATCAATTTTATGGGCACTTGGGGCATTCGTTTCATCGGTTATCCCATTTGGTACATTTGTACTAGATGCAAAATTAAAAAACGAGCAACAATAATGAAAAGGTAGTTAACGGCTGTTAACTACCTTTTTTATTTACAAATTTGGAATTTCCCAATCAATTACTCTTTCGCCCATCTTAGCTAAAATCGTATTTACTTTAGAATATGGCTTACTACCAAAGAAACCACGTCTTGCCGATAATGGGCTTGGATGTACAGATTCGATAATATGATGATTCGGATTCGTAATTAACTTCTTCTTTGCCTGCGCATGGCGCCCCCACAATATGAAAATAACTGGCTTTTCACGTTCGTTCAACAGTTCAATCACACGATCTGTGAAATGCTCCCATCCTTTTCCCTTATGAGAATTTGCTTCGCCTTGACGAACTGTTAATACGGTATTTAGTA